>CALMAV010000147.1:4234-6128 GCA_937859895.1 uncultured Bryobacterales bacterium
GGATCGACGGAGATGGAGAGGAAGCGAACGTCCGGCTTGCCCTCGAACTCCTTTTCTACCTTGTGCATTTGAGAGCTCATACGCGGGCACTCAGCCGGACAGTTTGTGTAAATAAAGTCAACCACCCAAACCGATCCCGCCATATTCTGCGAGCTGAAACGGCGCTCGTTCGATTCGGTCATGGTAAATGCAGGCACACGGTCGTAGCGGGGCAGCTTAGCCGCGCGGTCTGTACAGCTAACGCAGCCCAAAGCAAGTAAGCAAACGGCCGTGGGAAGCTGAAGCCTCACAGTCTGACCGGATCGAGCATCATAAGCACGTATAGCACCGGAAGATACAGAACGGACGCAAGCAGGACGTTTCTTGCACGAACTCTGGTGCGTTCCAGCGATACACGAATGCCCGAATAGAGAAAAAGGAGGCCCATGGCAAGCGCGCCGACAAGATATATCGTGCCGGTCATTCCCATCCACTTGGGCAGAAGACTAATAGGAATGAGCAGAACCGAGTAGATGAGAATCTGACGCGCTGTTGACTCGCCGTCTGGCTCCACCACAGGAAGCATCTGGATTCCAGCGCGCGAATAGTCTTCTCGATACATCCACGCGATCGCATAAAAGTGCGGAAATTGCCAAAGGAACAGAATGGCGCCCAGTACCCAGGCATCGGCCGTAAGAGTGTTAGCTGCGGCCGCAAATCCGATTAGCGGAGGCATCGCCCCGGGGACAGCACCAATTGTGGTGGACCACCAAGTTTTCTGCTTAAGCGGCGTATAAACGAACAGATACAGGAACAACGTCATCAGGCCGAGACCGGCGGTCAGCCAATTGACAAAGATTCCGAGCTCAAGAGTGCCGAGAACTGCCAAAGCAATGCCAAACAGAAGAGCTTGGGTCGGGTGCAACCGTCCGGACGGCAACGGACGAGCCTGCGTTCGGTGCATTAGCCGATCCGCGTCGCGCTCGTACCACTGATTTAACGCTGCGGTACCGGAGGCGATCAGCGCCGTCCCAAACGTCGTGTTCAAGACCGACCAAAGTGACCAGATACCAGAGTGTCCGAAGTAATAACCCACCGCCGTACTCATGACAATGAGCCACGTAATACGCGGTTTTGTGAGCTCTAGGTAGTCTTTCACTCTGGTTACTTGGATGCGGGAGTTAACACTGTAAGTGTAACGCTTCTACTTTGGCAAGAATGTCCGGCTCGAACCAAATGCCTTTGCTTTAATAGCACTGTATCCTATGGCATCGAACCCAGTTACTGTTCCGATTACCGTCGCGCATGGTGATGGCATTGGCCCTGAGATTATGGCCGCCTCGCTTCACATCATTAAGGAAGCAGGCGCTCGCATTGAGACCGAAACCATTGAGATAGGCGAGAAGGTTTACGGACGCGGAGTCAGCGCCGGTATCGAGCCGAGTGCCTGGGAGTCGCTTCGCCGTACCAAGGTCTTCTTCAAGGCTCCGATAACCACTCCTCAAGGAGGCGGCTTCAAAAGCCTCAACGTAACTACGCGTAAGACTTTGGGTTTGTATGCCAACGTCCGGCCTTGCGTCTCCTACAACCCGTACGTGCAGACGAAGCATCCCAACATGGATGTGGTGATTGTGCGCGAGAACGAGGAAGATCTCTATGCCGGAATTGAGCATCGCCAAACCGATGAAGTTTATCAGTGCTTAAAGTTGATCAGCCGGCCAGGCTCAGAGAAGATTGTCCGCTACGCGTTTGAATATGCCCGGCGGAATAATCGCAAGAAGGTGACGTGCTTCACCAAAGACAACATCATGAAATTCACCGACGGCCTGTTTCACAAGGTCTTCGATGAGGTTGGCGCTGAGTACCCGGAGTTTGAGAAAGAGCATTGGATTGTAGACATCGGCGCCGCCAAGCT
>CALMAV010000148.1:0-9827 GCA_937859895.1 uncultured Bryobacterales bacterium
GAGGCATCGTGGCGTTTCTGCCGGCACTGCTACCCATCGATAAGCTAAGTCAACTGGTCAACATGGGCACGCTGCTTGCGTTCTCAATTGTCTGCGCCGGGGTCTGGATCCTGCGGAGACGGAACCCGGATCTGCCCCGCCCTTTTCGTACGCCGCTTGTACCGCTGGTTCCGCTTTTAGGGATTTGCAGTGCGGTCTATTTGATGATCAAGCTGCCCTGGTTGACCTGGAGCGTGCTGGGGATCTGGCTCGCGATTGGACTGGTGATCTACTTCGGCTACTCGACCAAGCACAGCAAGGTTCAGCATTTAGTCAACAGATGATCAAGCAAACTGAGAGCAATCCTCATTTGTATCGTGTCTATCCTCGTCACCTTTGCAGTCTTGTGGCCAGTGCTTGAAGTAGGGATTCTACGTTTCACGCCATCCTCATTCGCGAAGTCACATGCACGTGTAGCCGGTACTTGGCACATCAGTTTTAATGAGAAACTGGTTTAGCTGGCGCAGGGTTTCGTTGAGAACGCAACAATGAACGGGAGGAAAGAAGAGCATGAGCAATGTTCTTACTGGGTTTGATTACCACACCGAATTCATCGATGGTCAAGAGGTTCCCAAACCGTTGCCGAAAAATCTACACGCCTTTATTCAGGGCTTTCTGATTCGATGGTTTGGCCGAGAGCTGCCCGGGCAATACTACAATCTCCCTGAGCTGAACGTATTGTGTGGCCCGGACCCGCTTGTTCCTGAGATAACGGTGGTAGCAAAAGGCGCACGCTATAGCAACGGTGATCTAGCCGAAGCGGCACCGCTAGTCGTGGAGTTTTTTTCCCCGGGACAAAGCATAGGCGATCTATTCGGTAAGGCTGATCGTTTCTTGCAAGCCGGCACCAGGTATTGCTGGATCATCTGGCCCGAGAAAAGGAAAGCTTGGACCTACACGGCTACGGATATGGACGACTCTGCTTACCTGTATGCCTCGCTTCCCAACGGTTCTGTCGACGACTTTGAGATCCGCCTACTAGTTGCCGATTTATGGTCGGTGCTGGATGAGATCGCGTCGCAAGCATGAAGCGAAGCTAGCGGAAGATGTTGCGCTGCATCCCTGTAATCAGAGGAAAGAGCGGACGTTGTTAAACACAAGAAGCGATACAGATCAGGCATTTAAACCTTTGACATAGGCCCAACGTCCCAGGTACCCCGAAAGCAGAAGCACTGCATAAGAAAGCCAGATCCATGGCGATTGGTCTTGGAAGAAGGTCCAATTGGGCGGCGTATGTTTAAAAGCCGGAATAATGAGAATGTAGGTGAGCGCATCCAAGCCGTAAGAAAGGCCGATCCAGACTAGCAGAAGATTCACGCATTCAGCCAAACTAGCCTTAGGAGTAAATCTCATTTTATGCAGGTAGCGGTATATGAGCCATGCACTAACTACCGGCATAAAAGTGAATACGCTAATCCACATCGCAACCGGGCTTATGAGTAGGTAGGTAGCAAATCCGATAATTGTCGCGATCAGGTACATCGCCGCAAAACTTGCCAAGATCCGCCAAAGCTTCACGGCTCTCCTTTTGCTCCTGTGACTACGAATGCCTACTTCACTTTGTTCCGTTCCAAAAATTGTGCCATTTGGAACATCAAAACATCAACTTCAGCGAAAACTGGATCTGCCTCGATGTTCCTGCTGTTCGGTTAATCTGTCCGAAGCCTGACCCGAGCAGCGTGTTTGCCGGCAGGCCAAAATTCACGACGTTAAACAGATTGAAGAACTCGGCTCGGAATTGCAGATTCGCAACTTCCCTTCCCCTGCGCTCGGCTAGGGGCGTGTCCTTAATCAGCGCGAAGTCAAAGTTGTGAAAGGCCGGGCCCCGAAATGTATTTCGTCCAAGCGTTCCAAAAAAGCCGCTGTTCGGACCGCTTCCCCCCGGCACATTGATTGGAATGGCAAAGAAGCTGGCATTCGCAGTACCCGCTCCAAAGTAATCCTCTCTGATCTTCCGCGAAGTGGATAATGTCGGCACACCAATCTGGTTCGGTCGATCAACGCCGTTCGAGCCTGCGCCGGTCTGCTGCACCCCAGAGTACACAGTGAACGGCGAACCGGTGCTGATGCTTGTCACGCTTAACAATTGCCAACCTCTCACAGCTTTTGCAGGCAGCGCTCGCAAGCCCGGAACGCGCTGCACCGGAAAATCCTGGATAGCGCTGATAGCAAGCGAGTGGCGAACGTCAAAGCTTGATGGTCCCTTTTCCCCTCGCGTGTCGAATGGGTTTTGCGGCCATGCAGGCGCTGTTGCTCCGGAAGCCCCGCTCACAAAACCACCGATAACCGTACTCGCATCATCCAGCGATTTGCCGAAGGTATAGCTGGCCTGCAACGATGGGCCGCCGCCGGGGACTTGCCCTTGCAGCGAAGTTTGCAGAGCGTGATAGCTGGAATGCGAGCGATTCGTCATCAGCATCTCTGTTCCAAACCCGCCGGTGGGTCGGCCGAGCTGATCAAATTGGGTGTAGCGCGCGAACTCAGGCGTTGCACCAGGGTAAGCATTGGGAAAATTAATAGCAGGAAGGCTGATGCCTGCCGTTCCGACATACGCCGCATTTGTCGATAGCCCTTTGAATTGCCTCTCAACCATGAATGTCCAGGTCGCAAGATAAGCGTTGCGGAAGTCTTGCGACATAGCGTTTACATTCAGTGGCGTTACCTGACGGCTCGGATTCAAATCAGCTAATGCCTGAGCGAATCGAGTGACATCCCAGACGGTGTTGGCCGGTACCGCTTTGGAGTTGTTCCTAGCTGCGGCAAACACATCGACCCCCGACGGAGTAAAAACACCCGGCAGCTGGCCAGGAGTGATCCGCGTTCCAAAGAGTAGAGGCGCGCCAGCGGCCGCCGTCAACCTTGGATAGTCCACATAAGGGGCAGCGCCGGTTAGCAGATTGTCTTGCCAAATGTTCGGAGGAATAGTAGTAAGCCCTGCACCAGCCCGAATCTGGAAGCCGTTGCCAGCCAGCCAGTTGATACGGACACGCGGCCCCCAGTTGTTACCGGTGGTCCGGTAAGGTGGCTGCGGGTTAATCAGGTAATCCTGGCTGAGCACGCCGTTCTGGTTGAAAAATCTGACTCCTGCCGTGCGTTTGGCGCGCTCTGTAATTGGCGTATACAATTCGTAGCGAAGCCCGTAATCGAGTTGCAACCGATTGGAGATCCGCCACGTGTCCTGCACGAACAGGTTCACGTCGTAACGTGAGGCAGCGGCCACGCCGATTTGATTGCCCTGGGGAAATGCGGCGGGTGCAACAGCAACGTTGTAAGCGAATGCGCTCCCGGTGAGCAGCGCCGACAAGGTGTCGGGTAAGGCATCCCCAGGAGCGATGTTATGCGCTCCGCTTAGCGAGCGTATGTTAACCGCCGAGTAAGCCGTTCCGCCGCCGAAGACATAGGATCCGTTCGGGGCAGTTCCAAAGTAAGTAGTATCGCGATTGGCTCGAAACTCGCCGCCTGCTTTGATCGCGTGGCGCGCCAGAGTCACTGAGACGGTTTCTCTGCCCTGAAACAAGTTGCCGCGCGCTTCAACCACTGAGCCTGCTGCTGCATTGAACGGCTCATAAAGTCCGTCGCCGAAGGTAAGAGCCGGATCGGTTCGGTTCGGAGTCGGAAAGGAGGGCGTCGTACGGGTGAAGCTGAGAGAAGCCTCATTTACAAAGTGGGGCGATGCAGTATGGGTCCAGGTCAGGACACCGTTGCGCTGATGATCGGTGTAGAGAACGCCAAAACTCGGATCGATCGCCGTTTGGTTTGGGTTGGTGGTAGGGCCGTTCAGGTTATTGATACTCACGCGCAGAAACAACGAGTCTTTTGGCCCGAGCTTGTGATCGATGCGGCCTGAAAACTGGTCTGCGTTGGTCTGGACCTTCGACGAAGTCGCAAAGGTACGCGCTCCAAATGGCCCACTCACATCGTTCGGTACGGGATAGCGGCGGAGCAACGCTGCAATCTGAGGATTCACCGGCACTACGAGCGTATCTCCTGCAAACGCAGTGGTGTCGATGCCGGACCGTTCGGCAAGCGTCGGCACAGGAAGCACCTGCGTGGTCCCAAGCACCTGGCGAAAGCCCTGATATTGGAGGTAAAAGAAGGTCCGGTCATGACCGTTGTAGAGCTTTGGCAACCAGACGGGACCGCCCACAGCAACACCAAACTCATTGCGGCGAAAGGGCGGGATTCGGTCCGGGTTCACCAAAGATCGCCGGTCAAAGAAATTGCGGGCGTCCAAAGCAGAGTTGCGGAGAAACTCAAACGCCGAGCCATGCAAGTCGTTTGCCCCGGAGCGAGTGATGATGTTTGTAAACCCAGCAGCGCCGCGCCCGATCTCGGCCGGCAACCAGCCAGAAGAAGATTGTATTTCAGAGATGGCGTCGACGTTAAAGTTAGAAAAAGTAGCGCCGCCCTGCTCCGGGTCGCTGCTATCGGCTCCGTCTAATGCAAAGACTGCTTCTACGCCGCGCTGTCCATTCACGGCAAACTGGGCTGTGAAGTTTGTGGCGCCGTTAGCATCCGTCATGGTTCCTGCTGCAAGCAGAAGAAGCTGGCTGAAGTCGCGTTTGTTAAGCGGAATGGCGGTAACGGCGTGTGCTCCCAGGTTCTCGCCACCGCTGCTGACAGAAGCCGTTTCGAAGCGGACTAGGACTAAGCCGGCAGCCGTTACAGTGAGATCAACTAGCTGGTCTGTTGGAAGAGCGAGCGGCTCTGCATGGGTAGCCGTGCCGCCTTTCCATTGCACGCTCAGCTGATACGAACCCGCGCTCAATGCTTCAAAGCGGTACTCGCCTTTGTTTCCGGACTTAGTGGATAGCGTGGTTTCGCCCCGGCGTAGCGTAACGGTCGCTTCGGACATCGCGAGCCCGGCGGGATCAAGAAGGTGGCCGCTCAATCCGGACCCAAGCTGCTCTTGCCCAGAACAAATTGCAGCCAATAGAAGCAGCGGCAGTAATACTCGCATACGTGCAGCGTACACGAGCCTGGAATTAGCCGGCTTTTCGAAATGTGAGGTTGAAGCGATAGGCCCCAAGGGAAGGATGGCTCCCGTGCTTCAAAGGCATAATTCCGTGATAGCGAAGCCGGTCGGGCCCGCCCCAGACAACTACGTCGCCGTGCTCCAATTTGACTCGCTGGACTTTGTCGGCCCGTTCCACCCCACCAAAGAGAAACACTGCAGGCAGTCCAAGTGAAACCGAGACAATGGGCTGGGCAAAGTCAACTTCGTCGCGATCCTGATGCAGTGTCAACTTTGCCCCCGGAGCATACCTGTTGATCAAACAGGCGTCGGGCAAGAAGCCGCCAAAACCGGCTTGCGCCGCAGCGGCCATGGCTATCTGAAGAAAGCTTGCAGGCATCGGCGGCCAGGGTTGGTTGGTCAGCGGATCTGCCGGAGCGTACCGATACCCGCGTCGATCAGAGACCCAGCCAAGTGCGCCGCAGTTGGTCATGGCGACTGAGATGGTGAAACCGCGAGGAGTAACCATATTTCGGAAAGGCGCTGCGGCGGTAACGTCCCTCAGTGTACCCAGAACAGGCACTTCGTCAGCCAGTACAAACTGCCGTAAGACCACTGCGCCTGGCCCGAGCTGGTCCGTCGGCAGCTGGTCTTGATTCGAAAAGAGATCGGGATTCATAGTCGAGCCCACACTGAGGCTTCAAACAGTAGCAACGGAGCACAATTCATAGGATGATAGAGGAAGCTCGAGGCTGGATCTAGCCTCCGTTGAGCAACGATCTGCTGGGCCATACATGCCGACAGCTTACTGCAAACTGCAATGCAGAGTTCGTTAGCCAATCATATGGGAGATAAATTCATGAAGAAATCTGTAGTTGTGTCAGTTCTCGCTCTTTCGCTTTCAGCTGTTCCGGTGGTGGCGCAGAGCCGCTCGACAATCCGCGATACGCAGCAGGCCCTAAAGGATAAAGGACTTGATCCTGGCCCTGTTGATGGCATCAACGGAAAACAGACTAAAGCAGCCATTAAGAAGTTCCAAGATCAACAGAACTTGAACGAGGACGGGCAGATAGGTCCGAAGACCCTGGATGCATTAGGCGTTAAGCCAGCTGGCGCCAAGACAAACCTGAAGGCCTCTGGCGAGAATCTGAAAAGCGGCTACTCCGATGGCGGGAGCAAGATAGCTGAAGGGACCAAAGACGCTGGCAGCGAGATCAAAAAGGGTAAAGTCGGCGACGGGACGGTAGACTTCGGCAAAGGCGTTGGTAAGGGTGTCGCAAAGATGGGTGCCAGCACTGGGCATGCCGCGAAGAACCTTGGCAAAGGCATTAAGAACGCCGTTACTCCTGAAAAGAAGTAACAAGTTACAAGCGGGTAGCTGCAATCGGATGCAAGTTACCCGCCCGAGTCTTGAAAACTAAGCCATCAAGGTAGCCGGACCAATATCGCCATAGTGGCGACGCATCCGGTCACGCAGCTCAGCTCGCGCTCTCAGCAGTCGACTTTTGGCAGCAGCAACCGAAATTCCAAGGGTTTGAGCCACCTCCGGCATAGGACGGTGCTGAACATCCCGAAGCAGAAACACACTACGGAGTAAGGGTGGCGTTTTGCGAATTTCCTGAGCAAGAACCTGCGCAACTTCGGAACGCCCCAATTCCTGTTCTGGGGTTTGTCGCGTGTCGCGCAAGTCCAGGCTGACAATCTCTTCGCCAACTAAGATGTCATCTATATAGGTATAACGAGCACGGCGCGAACGACGCAGCTTCATCAAACATTGGTTGACAACAATACGCGTCAGCCAAGTTGAGAACTTTGCATCCTTATTGAACTGTCCTATATGCTCAAATGCTTTCCAGAATGCATTTTGGACCTCATCTTCCGCATCCGACTTGTCGCGAACGATCGATAGTGCAACTTTCAGAGCTGCCGAATGATGCCGGCGCATCAATTCGCTAAATGCAGTCTGGTCTCCGAGCTTGCAAAGCTCTACCAAGGAGTCATCCGACACTTCACCTTCGTTACGGTTTTGCATCCGTCGCCGGGCTTGGGAATCCATCCAGTTAAGCCTCTATGAACGACTTTATGCTGGATCGAACCAATTTGGTAACTCGTTCTGAAGATGGTTTCAGCAGCAACGAAATTCGTATGGCTGATGTTACCGTTGATGAAAGGAAGTTGCGGGCCGCTGAAAACAGTGAGGAGATGATCCGCCGGGTGCTAATCAGCTACGGTATCGGCAGTATGCTCCGGCAACTTCGCCTACGCAAGAAGATAGCACTTGTCGATCTAGGCAAGCATACTGGCCTATCTGCTTCCATGCTCTCGCAGCTGGAGAACGGCAAGCTGATCCCTACTCTTCCAACACTGGCGCGAATCGCCATGGTTTTCGATGTCGGGCTGGAGTTTTTCTTTGGTGAAAAGCGGCCGAAACGTGTTTTCGCAATTACCCGCGCCGGCGAACGACTGCGATTTCCGGAGTTGTCGGACGAGCCCTGCCCTGGGTACTTCTTTGAGGTTCTGGCTTACGGCGCCATCGATAAGAACATGTCTGCGTACCTCGCAGATTTTCCGCAAGACAGCGGTTCGGCGCGAGAGCATGCGCATGACGGCTCTGAGTTCATCCATGTCTTAGTTGGAGCTCTTGCCATTTACTACCAAGGTGAGGAGCATTTGCTCGAAACTGGCGACAGCGTCTACTTCGATTCCTCTGAGGCGCACTCGTACCATGGCCGCTCGAACAGTCCGGCCCGGGCTATTGTTATCACCACTCCGCCTCGTATCTGACTCTCCCCAGCCGTTGTTTTTCCCGCGTCCGACTCCGCTTTTATGACTAGTAACCTCCCAGAATTGCCCCCTGAGGCTTTCCGCAAAGTCGATTCCACTAGCGACCAGGATTTTTACAAGGCTCCTCGGCTCGTCACGCACATTGACGAGGGAGCGACGGCCGCTCTTACCGCTTTATATGGGACTGTACTTTCGCCCGGCGATACCGTGCTCGATCTAATGTCAAGCTGGGTCAGTCATCTTCCTGCGAAGTTACAGCTGTCAGAGGTCGTCGGCCATGGTATGAACGCACAGGAGCTGGCGGCCAACCCTCGATTAACCGGGTGGTTCGTGCAGGACTTGAATCAAACGCCGGTGCTTCCCTTGCAAAACGATACTTACAACGCCGCCCTGTGTTGCGTCGGCGTTCAGTACCTGCAACGACCGATTGAAGTTTTCGCGGACGTCGCACGCGTGCTAAAGGCTGGAGCACCGTTGGTCGTCAGTTTCTCCAATCGCTGTTTTCCGACTAAAGCGGTAGCTATCTGGCAGGCGCTCGAGGCCCAAGGGCAGGCAGAATTGGTCCGCCTTTATATGCAGCGAGCCGGATTTGCCAACGTGCAAGTTCACATAGTGGCGGATGGCTCGAGTAGCGATCCCTTAACGGCTGTAGTCGGCCACGCACCCAGTAACGACCCACTCCAAAACTCAATTTCCGATACTGGAAACTGACACATCGGTAGCGAAGTTCCGCTACGGTTCAAGGGAGTCGAAACGCAGGAGCATGCGAAAGGAAACGGACTACTTCGGCGAGGCTGAACTCGATCTCGTCTACATGGCGCGCCGCCTCAGTGATGCGCTCGAGATGGAGAATTATCTGACAGCGGCTGGAGTCGACTACCTGGTAGAGACTGGTACCTACACAGGTGGATTCATTATGCGACGTGATTTGACTGGAGCGTTCTTCTACGTTGCTCCGAAAGATCTACCGGCGGCTCGCGCCGTTCTGGCGCAGCATCGGCTTAAGCCTTACGAACCGGAGTAAGGCTGAGTTACCGGCTCTGACTTCCGCAAATTTTCGGCCATCTCTTCAGGCGCGGTGTCAGCCAGAAACGTTCCGTAACCGGTCTCGATAGTAGCCAGGAATTTCAGCTTGTTTGCGCTACGCTGCAACGGCAGGAACTGAATGTGGAAATGATAGAGAGAGTCTGCTGGTTTCAGTGGCCCCTGTTTTACCGCCATCATCAATGGCAGTAGGAAGCCATAGAGATTATCGTACTTCTTGCGAACAATGCTGATGATTTCGGCTAAGTTGCTGCATTCCCTTTCGGTCAGCTCAGGCAGGGTGCGCAAGTGGCGGCGCGAGTAGATAGCAAGTTCCGCCGGAAAGCGAGCCGCGAAAGGAACAAACGCGACAAAATCCGCATTCTCAGCCACAATGCGAGCTTTGTTCGCCAACTCGCCTTTCAGCAGGTCGCAAAAGAGACAGGCGCCATCGTGGCTTTCAGCGTAGCGCTGCGTGGATGCAAGCTCTTTCTCCACCGTGGGAGAGATAAACGGCATGGCGTAGATCTGTCCATGCGGATGCGGCATAGTAACGCCCACCGCCTCCCCGGAGTTCTCAAACACTGCAACCAAAGCGATATTCGGATCGCCCTGGTAGTGGCGCGTTCGCTCCGTCCATAGGTCGACAATTTTCAGCCAGTTCGCCACCGTCAGCTTGGAGGGTGGGAGCGTATGCTCAGGCGAGTACAGCACTACATCGCACGCGCCCCTCGGACCGGTTTCACTAAACAGCCCCGACTGTGCTTCCGGATCAAATGGATCAGCGTCTGACGAGAAGGCTGGGAAGTAGTTGGGGTACAAATAGACGTCGTAATGATCCGGCACTTTGCCCGAACCGGGATCGAACGGACACCAGTTGGCCGGCATCTGCGGACGATTCTGTCTGGCAGTGGTCACAACGACCCATTGCTGCAACAAAGCGTGCCACCTGAGTTGATGCACGTGAGCCTCCTATGTACTACTGCGGTCTTTTGAAGGTCGCGGTAATCCGGGTTGAGATGCCGCC
>CALMAV010000148.1:9837-11791 GCA_937859895.1 uncultured Bryobacterales bacterium
GCGCTGCCCAGTCTCCGATCACGGTTGCCTCAATCGGGTTCGTTGCCTTCACCACATCAGCCAGCATCTTGTTAACGCTGTTTTCCTGAAAAATGCCTAAATTGCGATAAGCCAACGTGTACAACTTCAGCGACTTCAGCTCGAGGCATACCTCATCGGGCGTGTAGATAAGGCGCAAGGTGCCGTGGTCCGGTAGCCCTGTCTTAGGACAGATGGATGTAAACTCCGGCATCACGATCTCAATCTGGTAGCCGCGATACTGATTTGGCCAGACTTCAATTTCGGGAAGCTCAGCATTCACACCGGCTTCTGCGTGTTCATCGGTGTATGAAGAATTCGTACTCATAACATTTACTTGCGTTCTGCAATCATCTTCTGCGATAGCAACTCAAGAAACAAGCCAACATCGGTGACAACTCCGACCGCATGCCCGGTCCCCCGATCGCTGACCTTTGTCGGTACTGCCGGGTTAATGTCAACACATACAATCTTCACCCATGCCGGCAACATGTTTCCAATGGCAATCGAATGCAGCATGGAGCTAAGACAGAGAACGACCCCTGCATCGCGCACTTGCGCTGCATACGCATCCTGCGCCAGATTCATATCGGTGATCACGCCGGGCAAAGGGCCATCATCACGCAGACTGCCGGCCAGAACGAAAGGAATGCCGGCCTTCACGCACTCATACATCACGCCCTTAGACAACCGCCCATTCGCAACCGCCTCGGCTATTCCGCCTGCATGATTGATCGCGTTGATGGCCCGCATATGATTACGATGCCCATGCTCTTCCAGCCGGCCATCCTGTGTGCGCACGCCAAGCGAAGTGCCTAGCAGCGCTGACTCAATGTCGTGAACAGCGAGCGCGTTCCCTGCCAGCAGAGCATCAACCCACCGGTGACGAATTAATCGAGAGAGCGGCTCCCCGCCTCCGGTGTGTACCACAACCGGACCCGCCACGGCGACAATCTTACGGCCAGCCTCGCGTGCCTGTCGCATAATCGCAGCGGTTTGGTTCACCGCCATTTCTACCTGCCGTTCGGAAGAAATCTCGTTGCTCATAAACGAGAACGCCATTCGGTCGCGCTCTTTCGCTTCCGGAACAACTCGGATCCCTCGCGTGCCCGTCACCACCGGATCCCCTGCTTTCACATCGCGCAGGCGACGGCAGACAGCTTGCCCATCGCGCACCACAAGCATCGCATCCATGCGCTGATTTGCGGCTTCCAACCACTGCCCTCTGTGATGCACGAGCGTGCGCTGATTCGTAGTCGAATAGAAATCTTCTGGCGCGCACGCATCGCGTTCAGCCAGCTTCAGTTCCGCCTCACCGGCGTCTACTGGCGCACACCCCAGGCCCAGCAGCTGGGTCAGCATGCGCTCCATCTGATCCTGCGTCCCAGCTTCTACACGCAGCCGCAAAGACGAGGGCTCGCTATTGGTGCGCCCGATGGAGAACTGCTCGACTTCGAACCGGCCGCCAAACTCGACCACCGAGTCGAAGATTTGCTCCATAATGTGCGAGTCGATCAGATGACCCTGCGCCTGAACAACCTCGCAGCAAGGGAGCGAATGGGGCCCCCTGCTTTCACAGTCCCCGGCCATCAAGCGTGCGTCAGGAAAACGGGCAGCCCCTGCTTGCTGGTGTAGCTGGGCCGATAGCGATCTTTGTTATACATCGTCTCGACATCAACGTGGCGAGGTCCGATCTTGGAATCAGGAATCGGCACCATCGCAAATTTGCCATCGGTGATCGATGCCATTAGCCCGGTCTTGCCTTCGGCAATTGCTGAATACGCCATGGTGCCAAAGCTTGTAGCAACCAAAGTATCCAGGAAGTCTGGCGCCCCGCTTCGCAGGTCGTAAGTCAGATCGCTAACGACGGTCTCCGAACCAGTCTTTTCGGTGATGACATCGGCGAACGCTTCGGCGATGCTGAACTTCTTACGAT
>CALMAV010000148.1:11801-20150 GCA_937859895.1 uncultured Bryobacterales bacterium
TACGATGGCCATACGCATCCGGCTCCCCATACTCTTTCAGTTGGTAGCCTTCCCACTGGGCCCCTTCAGAGAGAATGACTAAGCAGTAATTGCTCGAGTTATTCCGCTTGTCGTTCATCAACAACTCGACCATGCGGTCGACATCGAACTTATATTCTGGAATGCCGCAGCGGATCGAAGTAACATACGCGGTGTAGAGCGCCGTATAACCGGCATCCCGCCCGAATACACGAAAGATACCGACACGCTCATGCGAACCAACTGTGGTGCGCTGTCTCTGGATCGCTTCCTGGGCGCGTGAGATTGCCGTGGAAAAACCGATGCAGTACTCGGTACTCTGCACATCGTTATCCATGGTTTTGGGAATGCCGATAATCTTAAATCCGAGCGAGTTCAGGACCGCAGCATAGCTGAGCGTATCGTCCCCACCAATCGCAATCAGCTGATCAATCTCAAGCTTTTCCAGATTCGCCAGCACACGCTTACTCATGTCGTAAGTGGTGCTGGTTACTCCGTCCTTGGTGGTCTGCGCAGAAGGAAAATCGGAAGCATTCAGAAAGCTCGGCACCTTCTTCATCTTGGTAGGACTGGTGCGGCTGGTATGTAGGAATGTTCCACCCGTGCGATCGATGGTGCGCGTATTGGCTCGGTTCAAAGGTAATACAAACCGCTTCACGCTTTCCGGGTCGTCGAAGTTGAGATCTGTTAGACCTTTCCAGCCAAGGCGGATGCCAGTTACGTCATGGCCGTCACTGGTGCTGCGATAAACCACATTCTTGATAACTGAGTTCAGGCCGGGCACATCCCCGCCGCCAGTCAAAATGCCGATTTTCTTACCAGGCATAGGTCGTCTAATAGGTCTCCTGATTGGGTGTTGCTGCTGGAAGCTCCAGTGTAACGGACGGTAACTAAAAGGCACCGCAGTATGCACAGACTTCTGCAATTGTTTCTGCGGTTGATACGCTCTTAGGAGAGACCTACGTTGGTATGCGCACAATTGAGAATAAGCAACATGCTCATGAGTTGATTGACCGGCTCGATCCCGCGATGATGATCACAGCGGTTCGCTTTCTCGAGTTCATCGCTATGAATCCGATAGCACAGCCCATCGCTATTGCTCCCGTCGATGACGAACCTCTGACCGAAGAGGAAGATCAAGCGCTTGACCGTGCAGAAGCATGGCTCAAGAAAAACCATGGCAAGAGCATTCCGCACGAAGAGGTTTTGGCCGAGTTTGGCCTCAGCATGAAAGATTTTACGCTCAAGTAGATGGCCCTTCAGATCGAGTGGACTGAAGAGGCCCGCTCTGATATTCGCGCTCTCGACCGTCCAACCGCAATGCACATTTTCGAAGGAATTCACCGCTATGCCCTCACCGGCGAAGGAGATGTGAAAACGTTGGAAGGAAAGCACGCCGGAAAGCTCCGTTTGCGGCTCGGAAGCTATCGTATTTTCTTCCGTTCCGATCATAAGCTTCTCTGGATGCTCGCTGTAAAGCATCGCAGAGAAGCTTATCGGTAACTCGGTAGATCTAAGATTGATTGCGCCCAGGTACTGCCGATAAGAAGAGCAAGCATAACGCTCCAGTTCCGTATAGAAGTTCTCACCGAGTTCGGCCTCACCATGGCTGACTGGGAAAAAATGAGCCTGAACCGTTAGCCAATGGCCAAGCTCAGGAGTGGCTAAAACCTGTAGTGCACTGAGCTAGACCTGCTACACCCACCACGGCGCGGCGGGCCGTTCCCGGATGATGATCTGGTTCAGAAACTCTGCCGCTTTGGTCAGCCCTTCATCGGGTGACATCAGCGTGTCTTCATGCTCAATTGAGAGCACATAGTCGTAGTCGTACATGCGCAGTGTTGAGATGAATTCTTTCCACCAACCGTAGGCATGGCCATAGCCGCAAGTCCGAAATATCCATGCTCGGTTGCGCTCATCGGTGTACTTCTTTGTATCGAGTACGCCGGTCTTGGGCAGATTGTAGTCGTAGATCTGGGTGTCCTTGGCGTGCACGTGGAAGATCGCATCTCCTAAGACTCGGACTGCCTTGATCGGGTCAATGCTCTGCCAGAACATGTGGCTCGGATCGTAGTTGCATCCCACGCTGTCACCAGCAATCGAGCGCAGCCTCAGCATGGTCTCGGGATTGTAAACCACAAATCCGGGATGCATCTCAATCGCGATCTTAACGCCATGATCCTTGGCGAACTTGCCATGCTCGGTCCAGTAAGGAGTCACTTTCTTCTCCCACTGCCAGTCGAGAACATCCAGATACTCGGTCGGCCACGGGCACGTCACCCAGTTCGGATACTTGGCACTATCGCTGTCGCCCGGGCACCCCGAAAAATCAATCACGATCGGCACCTGTAACTTCGCTGCAAGCTCCACCGTTCGTCGGCTCACGTCTGCATAAGCCTTAGCAACCGCAGCATTCGGATGGAGCGGGTTTCCGTGACAACTCAGCGCGCTAATGGTAAATCCGGCATCGTCGAGTTTCTTCTTAAACTCGGTAAGCTCCTTCTCATTCTCGAGCATCGACAACTTGCAATGCGGATCGCCAGGGTAGTTCCCGGTGCCTAACTCAACCGTGGAAATTTTCAGGCTTTTCAGCTTCTCGATGACCTTATCGAGCGGAAATTGGGACAGTAATGGGGTGAAGCAGCCGACTCTCATCAGCGCAAGGGTATCACAGGCGAACGGTTCGCCAGATTAGCCATGCGACGGCAATGGAGAAGCCCGCAAGCGCCTTGTACTCCTGATTATGTCGGTAGAGCGCCAGAGAGAATGCCCGGTCGGCACCGGCATACTTCGATGTGGGAAGAAAGCGGCGCACTCGGATGGCGTACTCTGCATAATCGGGAAAGATTTTTCGAAGGTGCTGCTCTTCCAGTTGCACCGCAGGTAGATAAATGAGCACAAAGGCAGCGGCAAAAATGACGGCCAACGAAGCGCTTCGCGATGCAATCACAGTTCCGCCTGATGCAATGCATGTTCCCAAGTAGAGCGGGTTGCGAATGCGCGCGTATGGGCCGGATGTTGCCAATTCACGATTCTTTGCCAGATGTCCGCTAGCCCAACCGCGAAGCAGCAACCCACCTGCCGCAATCGGCAGACCGAGTAGCAGTGAGAGGGGCCGGGGTCGAGACAATAATCCGAAGGTGATGAGCAGCACGAAGCCGCAAGGCACACGCAGACGCTGCGCCATGTCCGCATATGGTTTTGCGAAGAGCGTCGGAGGCGGGCTTTGGTCGAGATGCGTCGTCAAACGGCACGACCCGCTGCTTTGCATTGCTCGACTGAAGACATCAACGCTCTGTGGACCTGATCGACTGTGACTGCCCGCATGCTCGCATGAACTTCACGATCGCGCTTGTAAGTCGAAGTGACTCGGGGCGCTCGAAGCACGCGGATCGTACCGCCGAATGGACCTGTCAAAGCTGGGTTGGTCGGGCCATAGATGGCTACGCCAGGTCTATCTAAAGCCGCCGCTAAATGCAACGGGCCACTATCAAGGCCCACCACGCCAATCGCTTCACGCGTGGCATGAATCAGGCCCGCCAAGGACGAGGAGTGCACGTCTACGTTCTCCAAGTCGCTGAGCTCTGATGTGCGGACTGCCGGTACGTTCAGAACCAGTCGCAAACCTTCTTGTCGCAACCGTTTCGCCAACTCGGAGTAGCAAGGGAGCGGCCACTCCTTTCCAGTCCAGCCAGCGAATGGGCTCGCCAAAATGAATGGGCCCTTCGGCAAAGTTCCATCAGGTGCGCCGGGAGGAAGCCATGCTCGTGACGTTAACTGATGGGCTCCGGCGGCCTCCGCCAGTTGCAGATTAGACTGCACCCGATGCGGTCCGGGTGGGGTCAGCCGGTGGTTGTAAAAGAACGCAGCAAGCGGCTCACGCGCAATCTGTCGACTGAAACCCCAGAAGCGTTTAGGTCGTGCAACTCGGCCAGCGAGAGCGGACTGTATCAGGCCTTGAAAGTCGATGGCCATCTCTGGACGCAGTTGGCGCAAGCGGGCTGCCGTGCTACGAAGAGACGGAAGCGTCTTGCGCTCAAACGGAAGCAACTCGTCTATCGCAGGGTTGCCCTTCAGCAAAGGTATCCACCGCGGCGAAACCAACCAAGCAATCTTCTGCTTAGGAAAGGAGAGACGTAGACTCGCCACAGCCGGCAGCGCGTGAATCACATCGCCCATCGCGCCCAATCGCACAATCAGAATGCCACTCATGCCGTTACGATTCGCTGCTTAGCAATCACCAGATCAACAAAATCCTGCGATGAGCGAATGCCTTGTTCGGTTAAGTCGACGAAGTTCAGTCCGGGGCTGTGGAACGACGCCTGTGCTATCTCGCCCGTGGCGGAAGTAACTAAGTCTACGGAGCGAAGCGCAGCAGCAAGCGCCATGCGGACGGTTGCGGGCAGCAGCGTAGTCTCTATTTCCAAAACAATCACGCACAACGAACAGCCGGGATTGTCTCCGGCGATCTCCGTCAGCTGCGCCGCGGCATCTGCAGTGAGTGGGTCTAGACATGCCAGAACGGCAACCCACTTTCCTGTGGCGGTCCTTTCGACAGCGTTCTCCAGCGGTACTATTTTGTCTCGAGTGTCCAAGCTTGCCTTACCAGTCAATTTACCGCTTTGCCGATTCCGCTGCACTCAACATAGTTAAAGCCTGCTGAGCCACATCGGATGCTTCGACTCGCGTCATACAACGATGGTCGATGGGACACTCCCGCAACAAGCAAGGACTGCACTCGACAGGATGCCGTACCACCCGGCTCCAATCGCCCGTTGGACCGGTCGCAACATCGTCGGTAGCACCAAAAATCGCCACCGTGGGAACACCGAGAGCAGACGCAATGTGCATTGGCCCGGAGTCGTTTGTTAGAAATAGCTTGCACGCCCCTGCCATTTCAATGAAGCGGTCCAGCGGGATAGCACCGGCAAAGTTCACTGCCTGGCAGCCCGCATGGAGCACTGAGCGAAGCACCGTCTCACAGATCGGGCGCTCCGCTTCAGATCCAAAAATTGCTACAGCTGAATTGTGCTCACGAGAAACGGTAATGGCCGCCTCGGCAAAGCGTTCGGGCAACCACCTTTTGGCGCCACCATACGCTGCTCCTGGGCTGACGCCAATGACGGCACCACTGAGTCCTGATGCAGCTAAGTGCAAGCGACCCGCCGCTGCTGCATCGGCTGCTCCGCCCAGCCGAATTGTTGGCGTGTGCGAATAGCCCTGAATCAACCCGGCACGCTTCAGCAGTTCCAGATAGTAGAACCGCTGGTGACGCGGTATCTCACCCCTTTTCGGCACCGCAATCGAATGGGAAAGCAGGAAGCCACGCGCATCGCGATCGTAACCAATACGAACCGGTATGTTGGCCAACCAGGCAAGAGCCGCGGCTTCAAACGCGTTTTGCAGCAACACGGCACAATCGAACCGGCGCTGCCTAAGTTGCGCTGCTAAGTCCAACTTACCCCGAAGTCCCGACCAGCCTTTCGGTGCTTCGTACTGGATCAGCTCATCGCAGAACGACTCTCGACCGTACAGGCCTGCCACCCAGGGGCGAGCCAAAATCGCAATATGTGCGTTGGGGTAAGCGATCCGTAACTGGTGGAGAGCAGGAATGGACATGACCGCGTCGCCGATCCAATTAGTAGCGCGGACCAAAATGGTGCGAATCGGCATTATCGTTAGAGACTTGGGAGTGCAGAGGAGAGACACAAGGCCGTCTTGAACATCACGTTCAAAGCACTGTGCCCTCTAATCCTTAAGTGAGAGACTGGACCTGTCCCTGGCGTGAGACAAACAGTTAAGACACAGTTGACCGGCAGATAAAAGATCATCGACCGGAAAGACGAGGTTACCGCATACTCGGAAGCGGTTGGTGAAGCGGAGGCGGGCAATGCGGGAGCGCAACCCGCCAAGGAATAGCCAATCGGAAACTCATCCAGACGATGAGCGGGGACGTCGGCCGAGCTGGCGTCCTCATCGGATGGAAAGATTTCCGGATGCCTCGGAAAAAACTCACACAGAGAGACGCCGCGCAGCGGCTTCCTTGTGTAACTTGTGTAACTTGGCGAGGTTGGCTTCGAACTCTGTAGGCGGCATATAGCCGAGCGCGGAGTGAAGCCGTTGAGAGTTGTAGCCTCTCTCCAGGAACTCGCGGATGGACACCTGAGCTTCGTGCAGATCGCGGTAGTCGCTGCGGAAGACTTCTTCGTATTTGAGTGTTTTCATGAACGATTCGCAGGCCGCGTTATCCCACGGATTGCCTTTGCGCGACATGCTGATGCGGATTCCGTGAGCTTCGAGCAGGTCTGTGTAATCGCCGCTGGCGTACTGCGATCCGCGGTCGGAATGGTGAACCAAGCCGGGCTGTACGTTGCGCTGCGACAAGGCCATTCGCAGCGCAGTCAGCGTCAGCTTGTCTTCCAACGTGCGGTTCAACGCCCAACCGATCACGCGGCGTGAGAACGCGTCCAGAATGACTGCTAGGTAAACGAACTCCTCACGCAACCGGATGTAGGTGATGTCAGCCACCCAGAGTTGGTCCACGTCGGTCAGCACCGTGTCGTGCGCCAGGTTCGTGTAGACCTTGCGTCTGTGATTGGAATCGGTTGTCACCACGAACTTACGTTTGCGCATGCACAGCAGATTGTCTTCGCGCAGAATGCGGCCCACGCGTTTCGGATTCACCGTCCAGCCGCGCCGCCGCAGTTCGGCGGTGATTCTCGGCCGTCCATAGCTGGGCCACTGCAACGCAATCCGTTGAATCGCATCGCGCAATTCCATGTCGGGGTCGCGCCCTGGAGCGGCATTCTCGTCCAAGCGGTAGAAACTCGCGCGGCTGACGTGACCTAACTGCATCATGCGTTCCACGGTTAGTCCCCGGCCGGTCTTCATTTCTTCTTTGACCTTCCGGTAGACGGCGGATTTCCAATCAACGCCTGCAGCATCCGCTGTTCCTCGATGCGCTGCAAGCACCCCTTCAAAAAATCGATCTCCAGCGCCTGCTGGCCGATCTTGCGCTCCAGTTCGGCTAGCCGGCCTTCGGACCAGCGCGGTGTTCCGTTGCCCGGAAACACATTGCCCGGCGCTTCCCGGATCTCACGCCGCCAGCGGTGCAGCACGTTGGGGTTGACCTCCAAGCCGCGTGCCACTTCCGCGATCGATACGCCCTGCTCCAGTCGCCGTACGGCGGCTAACTTGAACTCCTTCGTGAACTGCCTGCGAGACAATCCCATTGACCCAATTCTCCATTCAATGAATTTTGAGTCTTAACTGTTTGTCTCAAATATGGGGCAAGTCCAGACCAAGCCCTAAGTTCAAACCTAAGAGAACTGAAAGCTCTCCAAGGGCGGATCGAGTGTCTAAGGAAGAAGAGCTATTACTGTTTAGACTGTCCGGTTTCGCAGTCGGAATTTCACGATCCCTGCCAGTCCAATCAGCCCTGTCAGCGACTTGGTTATCTCGAACAGTCGCCCGTTTCTGAAAGAATCCCTTGAGGCTTCAATAGTCTCATTATCGATAGACACCGCACCAACGCTTTTCAGCACATCAATAAGAGCCATGTCTAATTCTACATACGATCAACACTTTGAGGATCGCCCTCTCCTTTTAGCTTTGGCTCTTCTATAGGTCGCTAATCCCGAGGAAGCAACGAAACCCCTGCAATACTCTGCCAAGCCAGACCAGCCTCGAAAGCCTCCTTGGAGCGCAATGGCCCCACAAGAAAACAAGTTACCAGGCCACCGCAAAGCAGGTACACCACCAAGTCAAAAACCAGTGTCTTCCATTTGCCCTTCGGATCCTGCGCGAACTCTGCAACTCGAGTCTCGCGATACAGAACAATGTAGCCGAGCAGAGCTCCTAGCGTACTGATTTCGAATGCATGAACAGCATCTAAAGGCGGCTGTGATTCCGCAAAGAGCATGATCGAACCGTCAGAGTATCACCAACTAGGCAATCAGTCCTGTTGCCCGGCAAACATCGGCTCTTTGCCAGCCAGCATCAGCCGTTCGTCCAGCGCCGCTTTCACCAGGTCTTCTTCTAATTCAGAGAGTCCGCGGGCGTCTTTTTCAATCTTGGCCAATAGACCCTTCATGCGCCCTTTGGATACTTCGGTCGGAACCGCAAGCGCATACGCAAACAGCGCGTCTGAGCGTAGTTCGTCATGGTCGAAAAGCTTCCGGATCTTATCCAGTTCCGACTTCAGCCCGTAGTAGCCCACGCCCCAGATAGCCCCGCGGCGTACTTCGAGGTCAGCGTCATCCAGGTGCTTGGCGAAATTGTCGCGGAAACTTGGATGCATCGACCGCCACATCGCCTCAAGCGCCTTTGCTC
>CALMAV010000149.1:0-2677 GCA_937859895.1 uncultured Bryobacterales bacterium
GTATAGATGGGCGCGCAACAACATTGGTCGGTCCGGCGGTACCGTTTACCGGCTACACGGCAAGCCCGGCGCAACCGATCTATTCCTGAAGCACGGCGAAGATGCCGTTGCGGATGGCATGACCGATGAGATGGTGAGGCTACGTTGGCTGGCAGGGTATGTAACCGTCCCAGCCGTGACGCGATTCGTCTGGATGCCCAATCAAGCATGGCTGCTGATGACGGCCATGCAAGGGCAAACGGCCTACCCGGTGCTGGCGTCACGCACAGAAGGCGGACTCGCCATTGTTGACGCACTGGTGGGACTTTTGCGCCGGTTGCACGCAATCCCGATAAACGAGTGTCCTTTCAACAGCGATTATGCTTTCAGGCTTTCGCGCGCACGAACTCGGATGGATGCGGGATTAGTCCAGGTCGGCGAGTTCGATCAAGAGCGGGAAGGCTGAACAGCTGAACAGGTCTGGACCGCAATGCAGCAGCTTCTGCCGCTCAAGCCTGATCCGGTCGTGACGCATGGTGATTTCTCGCTCGACAACGTTCTCATTGGTGGAGGCGAGGTCGTCGGCTGCATCGATGTCGGACGAGTTGGTATCGGCGATCGGTATCAAGACATCGCGATCTTGTGGAATAGTCTCGGGGAGTTCGGTTCGTCGCTACAGGAACGCCTGTTTGAGCAGTATGGCATTGCCGATCCTGAACGGGGGAAGCTGCAGTTCCACCTGATGCTGGACGAGCTTTTTTGAGGGGAGAAACAACGGCTATCGCGAGCTTCGCATACAGGGGGGCCTAATCCGAGTCCACGGGCGAAGCCTCTTCGGCTTTCTGCAAATTCGGATCTCTCCGACCATTCAAAGTGCGAGCTACCATCAGCTGGTCTTCGGGAGAAAGAGGATGTTCCCGGTGGAACCGGTCGATTAATGCCTGATCCTCGGGCGTTCTTGGAAGTGCGGCACGCTCGATGTCCTTCCTCACCATTCTAGGGGCTAAGCGAAGCACTTGACACGCCATTCCAGCGTGCCCTTCCGCATTGACACAACCGCGCCACTACCGCTCAAGTCTACAGGCGATGGTCTGCGTTATTTCAGAGGCGTTGCTGTCAAGGCTGATCAGTTCGTCTTTAACAACGATCGATTCGCGAGTGTCAGCAAAGGCCAGTTGGAGGTCGAGAACCAAGGGGAGCGAGGCGATCCGCCAACTTAAACCTGATCGTTCTTTTTTGGATTGTGGCTGCGCACAAAATGGAACTGTTCAGCGAATAGGTATGCCTTGCACGCGTATGAGGTAAGCGTTTGCAGCCGGCAGGGAGGTACCATGTGCCGGTAAAGGCGCGTGTGCCAGGTGGAGCTTACTTGGTCAAACTTATGCGCGGGCAAACAGGCGTGCTTCTGGATGAGTGGGATCTGGAGGTAACTGGATTGACTTTTGAGCGGTGAAGGCTTCATCAATCAGCGCGGTTAGCAGCTCGGTGAACAGCAGAGGCTTCTTGGATGCCTCCCAAAGGAAGTAGCCAAACGACCCTGGGCAGGGGTTCACCTCGTTCAACCATAGTTCCTGCGTTTGACTGTTGCAGAGAAAGTCAATGCGGGGCGCTCCGGTGCCGTAGACTGCCGTGTAGCATTCAACTGCCCATTGACGCAGTCGTGATTCGAACTCGGCCGGCAAGGATGGGTTTAGCTCGCGCGTGAGGGACAGCATGCCCTGGCTGATAGCACCCGGTTGTTTGCCGCTCTTCCCTTTGCTCCCGCCACCGGCTAGATACTTCTGCTTGAAATCAAGCAATTCGCTCGTGGACTTGGGTTGCTCGATTGCTGAAGTCTCCACGCCGCTTGGGCCGTTACGAACGGCGACGTTGTATTCCACCAGATGTTCGACGAACGGTTCCAGGATGGCGTGAGTATCGAGACGGAAGATGGTGGAGAGGCCACCGCGAAGTTCCTCGATAGAGCCGGCCCTGGTAACGCCAATACTGGAGCCGAGATGCAGGGGTTTGGCAATCATCGGAAAGGCCAGCGTTGCGATTTGACGGCTGAGCTCAGCGGCTTCGGGCAACAAACCAGTATGGGGGCGAGCAACCACGACGGACGGCAGTAGCGAAATGCCCGTGCCGGCCAGCATGCGCTTGGTAACGGCTTTGTCCATCAGAATGCTGGAGGCCAAAGGCCGCATACCGGTGTAGGGAACATTGGCAATTTCGAACAGGCCCTGCATGCGGCCATCTTCGCCGGCAAGTCCGTGTAAAGCCAGCAGAGCAACATCGAATTCGATAGGCTTGGGCTTTGAGAATAAGCCGCCCCTGGTCGGCAACAATCGGCCCCGGCCCTCTACGGTGGGAGATGTATCGATGGTGACAGCCTCAAGCGACTTCAGCACCGAGTCTTTAGGCAGATAGTTTCTGCGGTCTCGCAGCGCTTCACCAGTCAGCCATGTTCCTTCGGTGGCAACGTAGACTGGGAAGGAACTGAATCGTTCTCCATCGAGCGCCTCCATAGCTTGCAAGCCGGTGACGATGCTGACATCGTGCTCAGGAGAACGGCCTCCGAAAAAGACAGCGACTCGCGTTTTCATAGCCAAAGTGTTCACTCTAGCAAAGCCCCGGTACCCGTAGTGCCTATAAACAGTACGCAGGAAAGTCCGTTTTTCGTCACAGAGATTTCAGGTCCGCTCGAAGGCGGAGCACA
>CALMAV010000149.1:2687-11989 GCA_937859895.1 uncultured Bryobacterales bacterium
GCTGGGGCCACTCCGGCTCCTCCTTGGTTGCACTTGCCGAAACGCTGAAGCCCTTTGCACATTCGCGGCTGATAGACTTTCCTGGCTTCGGCAGCTCGCCGCTACCTTCAACAACATGGGGTACGGCCGAGTACGCCGACAGCGTAGCGGCTTGGTTGAAGTCTCTCCGCCTGCCTCCGGTTGTTTGGATTGGGCACAGTTTTGGAGGACGGGTTGGATTGCAGTTGGCGGCCCGGCACCGAGAGTTGCTGAAAGGAGTGGTGCTGATCGCTTCAGCCGGCCTACCGCGGAGAAGGAGTTTGCTGGAACGGACAAAGCTCGCGGCACGGAGGACAGCTTTCAGCGTGGTGCGCGCGATTCTGCCTGCGAATGCTGATCTTAGCCGCCTACGCGACCGGGTCGGCAGCCCCGATTACCGCAGTGCAGGCGCAATGCGCCCAATCTTAAACCGGGTGATCCATGAGGATCTCTCGGATGTTGCAAAAGCGGTACGGTGCCCTACCCTCCTTCTTTATGGAGAGAATGATCGGGAAACGCCGCCCGAGATTGGGCAACGCCTGCGCGAACTAATTCCAAGCCCCCGCGCTAACTTGGTTGTTCTAGAAAACTTTGGACATCTTGACATCCTGACTGCTGGGCGTCATCAGGTTGCCTTACGCATCCGCACCTTCCTGGAGTCTCTACCGTAATGAAATTTGTTCTGGCTATTGCCTTTGTTCCATTTGCCCTCCGCAGACTCCTGACGTATCTGCACATTTATCAGCAGGATGAGTATCAACCCATCCGGTTCATCAAGTGGATGATTAGCAGCCGGTCGCTGGACGTACGAGTTTCGGCAGTGCTCCTGGCAGGAGGCGGGCTGGAGCGAGCAATTGTTCTCTCTCCGAACGTAAGCCGGGGCGCCATGGCAATTGTTTTCCTTTGGGCAGCGTACGCCGAGAAAGATCCGCGGAGTGCCTCGAAAAAGCCGCTGGTACTGACAGGGCGCGCAACCCGCATTTACTGGATCGCGGTCCTACTTGTTCTGCTTCTCTGCATCCTTCTGGCAATGCTCGAAGCTCCCCTGATTGCGTGGCTGATACCGGTGCAAGCCATCCCATTCACCCTCGCGCTGGCCAATTTTCTTCTGGTTCCCTACGAAAACCATGTACAGCAGAGATTTTGGAACGAGGCACATCAGAAGCTCCGAGCATTGAAGCCGACCGTTATCGGAATTACCGGCTCTTACGGGAAAACCTCGACGAAGCACCTTCTAGGGCACATTCTGGAAGTGCATGCGCCTACGCTCATAACGCCGGGAAGCGTCAACACTCCGATGGGTATCGCGCGAATTGTAAGGGAGCGGTTGGGCTCGCACCATCGATTTTTCGTTTGCGAAATGGGTGCTTATGGGCCAGGATCGATTGCTCGACTTTGCCGGCTTGCACCCCCGGACGTGGGAGTTTTAACAGCAATTGGCATGGCCCACTATGAACGCTTCAAAAGCTTGGAAACCGTAGCCAAAGCAAAACTGGAGTTAGCGGAGGCAGTAGCTCAGAGGAAGGGTGACGTAGTTCTCTACGAGCAGGTGTTGGATTTCGAAGATGCACGGCAATTTCAATCCCGTAATCCAGAAAAGACGCTGATCGTAGGTAAAGATGCCGCAGCTACATTTCAGATCTTACAAAGTCGGCAGACTGCAGAGGGAATCGAAGTGGAAGTAAGTTGGCGAGGGAAAGAGTATCTCTTGCGGGCACCCATTTTCGGTCAGCATCATGTTCAGAATACGGCGATCGCGTTTGCGACTGCTTGTGCGGTAGGCATTTCGCCGGAAGACGCCGTAATGGCGCTTGCGTCCACCCCACAGATTACTCATCGGCTTGAGGTGAAGCCAGGAGTGAACGGATCGCGATTGATTGACGATGCTTATAATTCGAATCCGGTTGGCTTCGCGTCGGCACTTCGGCTATTGGATGAATTAGTGGGCGAAGGAGGAAGGCGGATTTGCGTGACGCCTGGAATGGTGGAACTCGGGGCAGCGCATGAAGAAGAGCATCGGAAGGTGGGAATTTTGGCGGCGCGCTTTGTAGACGTACTGTTACCGGTACTGCCAGAACGAATCCGTGCACTCACCGAGACTTTTCAGTCGCAAAGTCGCCTGGGAGAGGTAGTGGATTGCCCGAACTTTCCGGCGGCTCAGCGTTGGCTGGAAAACAATGTAAGGCCAAACGATATTGTACTAATTGAAAATGACTTACCCGAGCTGTACGTAAAGAAGTTAAAGCACTAAAAAAATCCCGTACGTTGAGGAGCAACGTACGGGATTTTTCGGAGTAAACAGGTAACAGGAAGCGGGAAGCCCGCGAAATTGTTAGACGCGAGCTTTGCGACGGGCCACAAGTCCCGCACCGAGAAGACCGGCACCCATGAGGAACATGGAGGCTGGCTCTGGAACTGAAGGTGCGACAGGTGATGACGCCACGAATGAGGCCGAATACGTGATACCGGTGATACCGCTGCCACCACCAAGCTGAGCGATTACTTCCGGCAGAGTGCCATTAAGAGCAGTCTGTGTTGAGAAGATGCTGGTAGTCGGGGTAGAGCCGGTGGCCGAAGTACCCGTGTAGGAGATGCCGTTCAACTGTAGAGCCGCAATGACGGTATTGCTGCTGAGCTGGAACAGAGTGAAGGGAGAACCACTGGGCGTGCAGGCCGATCCAAGGGACGAGCTACCGCAGCCAGCCTGAGTGCCAACGCCAGGAGCGATGTAATTGAGGTCAAAGTTGATGGGAGCAGCCACACCCTGGCTGAAGGTTATAAAGTTTTGAACATTAACGACGCCAGTGGCAGGGCCGTTGGTGAGGCTCTGGATCGTGCCACCGGTGAGCCCGGCAAAATCGCCAGTGTTGCTGGAACCATTCGGCACACCGAATGTGGGATTGAAAAGAATCGAGTCAGCCGTAACGGTGACATTACCAACGATGTTCGCCTGGCCAGTAACTGGTGTAGCTTGAGCGGTGCTGGTAAGTAAAAGTGCTGGAATTGCCAGTAGGCCGGCAAATAATGAACGTTTATACATAGTTATTAGAACTCCTCCGTGTAACAGGGCTGATTTCGATCAGCTTCGAGCACAATGGTGCCATGCACGAGCCGAAATGTCTTGTCACAGGTGTACTAGGCCGAAATAGCGATGCCAGTCCAGAACTGATGGAATGAAACTAGTTAAGGTCTGAACGACCACCATAGTTATAGGACTTTTTTGCAGAAGCTGGAACCCTCCCTGGTAATACAATCTTTGGGGCTTGACACGCTGAGGCTTGAATTCACAGTGCAAGGCGATGAGTTTGTAGGGAGAGGCAGTGGTGGCAGTGGTGCTGATTGAACTCGGAAGCAGTGCTTAGCCAAGCCTACGATTTCTGAAATTTCTGCTAGCTCAGTAGAGCGGCATGTTTGTTGCTCAACGCAACTGTCCGCGTTGAGCCCAATAGACTGGAGCCGGCAGAGGGACTTGAACCCCCGACCCTCTGATTACAAATCAGATGCTCTACCAACTGAGCTATGCCGGCGAGGAATGCGAACCAGGAATTATGGAGCGGGAGACGAGAATCGAACTCGCAACCAACAGCTTGGAAGGCTGTGACTCTACCATTGAGTTACTCCCGCCTTGCCCCCTGGCTATACAATGGGCAACCCCTCTATTCTAGTCGGACCAGTTTCGAGTGGTCAATGACCTCGATGCGGCTAGAGATTCTGCCCATGTCTGTTTAGAAGTTATACTTCAACCCAAACTGGACGTTCCGCGCACCCTGCGAGCCCTGCAAAAGACCTAATGTAGAGCCGACCCTACTGTTAGGCGCCGACAGGATTGGCGTGTTCGTGAAGTTGATGGCCTCGGCTCGAAGTTCGAGGCCTTGATGCTCCAGGATAGTGAACGTTTTCGTCACGCTGAGGTCTGCTTCCGTTAAGCCTGGACCTCGAATGACTCCTATGCCGCAATTGCCGAATCCGGAGAGAGGCTGGAAGAAGCTGCTTGGATCCCAGTATTGATAGCCACCTTTCGGCGAATTGCGCTTGCCGAAGACGGTTGGAGATCCCGAGCAGCTAGCGCGTGCTCCAGCACTGTTGGTGTTGCTAACGTCATTGGCGCCGATGGTAAAAGGAAAGCCGCCACGGATGTTCACAATAGCGTTGATCTGCCAGTCGCCTAAGGCGGCGTTAACGACCTTGTTTACATTTTTGCCAAAGGCGCGGTTATGGCCAAAGGGCAGGTCGTAAGTCGCAAAACCGTTGGAGGAGTGTGTCACGTCGTAGTAGCACGGTCCGTAGTTAGCCTTTGCGTCATAAGCGTTTTGCCAGTAGTAGTAGTTGCCGCCAGATTGAGCACCGCTCCCGTAGTAACCGATGGAGTTGGTCAGGCACTTAGAATAGGTGTAGTTGGCGGAAAACTCTAATCCACTGGTAAGCCGCCGCTGAACGCTGACCTGCAGTGCGTTGTAGTTTTGGTTCCCGTTTGTAGCGGTCAACTTAGCATTGCCGACAAGGGATTGAAGGGCAGGATTGCCGGCAAGGTAGAGGCCGGGAGAAACCGAGTTGTCTGGGTTCAGTACCTTCTGGGAAGCGTAAATGGGGACAACTAAATGGGTGTTGCGTTGCCCAACATAAGCCACCTGAAGCGTAGTGGAATTTCCAAACTGGTGCTGAACACTCAAATTGTACTGGTTAGAGACTGCCGGCCGGAACTTTGGATCCCAGAGAAACGCGGTCGCGCCTGCAAAGCAAGAGGCCGGAACGCTTTGAATGGTTGCCGGCGTACAAGGTACCCCACTGCTAGGAAAGGCCGAGAAGCCCTGATCCAGCGTGCTGGAAGGGAACGGTAGAGAAGTATAGTTGACCGAGTGGCCAACTTCCCAGGGAGCATTTCGGAACAGCCGAAGATTGGTGCCGGTGCCTTCTAAGAAACTAGATAACGTATATGAGGCGCGCAAGACACTCTTATTGTCATTGCTGCTCCAGGCAATACCGAGCCGCGGCTGATAATTCGCAATACCGTTGTATTGATTGTAAAGAGCGTTGTTGTCGTTGAATTGATTTGTCTGGCCGGACAAGAAAATCTGCCCGCTAAACTCACCGAAGTTGGTCTGCCTGTTATGCACCTCGTCCCAAGGCGTGTGCAGCTCATAGCGCAGACCCAAGTTCAGAGTCACATGACTGGTGACGCGCCAGTCGTCCTGGAAGAACGCGCTGTAGACACTGGCACGCTGACCGGAAGTCCCGGCACCAGCGCCTACTCCAACAGTCTCAGGAAGCCCTAGGAGAAAGTCAGCTTCAGGAGCGCCGGTGAGGCCTGGGCCGCCTCCGGTGTAGCGGCCACTAAAGGCAAACGTTCCAGCTAGTCCCTCATTACCCGGGTAGAAGATGTTCAACCGCTGACGGATATATTGAAACCCGAGGTGCATGGTCTGTTTGCCAACGCTGATTAGCAGGGTATCGGTGGCCTGGATGTTCGTATCGGCAAACTGTTGAGTTATGTTGCTGTTGCCGATACCGCCGTTTGAGTTTAGGTTGCCATTGGCAAAGGTGAGTCCAGGAAGAAATGTGGATGCTACGCCCGCAATGCCAAAGGTAGCTCCTGCATTCTGGTTCGAAGTATTTGCGAAGCCGGTTGTAACTGGAAAGTAGTTCACGCCAGCCCGCGCTTCGTTAACGAACGTTGGACTGATGGTGTACGCATAGTTCAGGACGCCATTCCAAAGTGGAAATTTGTTGATCCCGTTATAGAGCAAAGCCTGGCTGTTTGTCGTCGGGTTCTCAACGTTTTGCTGGGAGTAGCGGGCGAAGAAATGCTGCTTCTCGGAAGGGATGTAGTCAACCTTCAGGTCACCCTGATCACTGTTGGTGTTGGTCTTTGTGCGGTTCACCTGGTTGTTAATCAACGCTCCGTTGATTGGCTGCGGATACAAAGCGGAGTTGACGATAGCGGAAGCTGCCGGGCTGAACAGAGTAATGGGGATCTGATTGTTCAGAAACGGTGATCTGCCCGAACCGTTGGTTGGACTTGAAAACGGATTGTACAACTGGTGAGCAAGGTTGTTGCAAAGCCCGTTTGCTCCGAATCCTTCCGAACAGAGAGCGCCAAAGTTGCCGCCTCGCTCGGCTGTCGTTAAGACGGTATAGGCTGCGTTGGTGGCAGGCTGATCGTAACGGGAGCCTTGGTAGTCAGCAAAGAAGAAGAGCTTATCCCGAATGATCCGCCCACCGACAGCGCCGCCGAACTCATTCCAGCGCAACAGTGGGCGGGACAGTCCCTGGAAATTGTTTGCCCAGTTATTTGCATTCAGAATGTCGTTGCGGAAGAACTCAAACGCACTACCGTGAAACTGGTTGGTCCCTGACTTGATACTTACGCTAATGATGCCACCCAGGAAATTACCGAACTCGGCTGAGGCATTCTGAGTAATTAAGTTAAACTCCTGGATCGCATCGACACTGGGAGAGTAACCAACCGCGTTCTCGGAGACTTGATTGTTATCAATTCCATCAAGAAGGTAGTAGTTTGCCTGTTCCCGATTGCCATTGATGTAAGGACGTCCACCGGTGAAGGTAGCCTGAGGTCCGGTAAACGAAGACGGATTGGTGGTCACAGACCCGGGAGCTAATAAGGTTAGCTGATTATAGTTTCGAGTCGCTAACGGAAGCTGCACATTTGTGCGCGCGTCGATAATCGTCCCTAATTGCGTGGATTCAGTCTGTAAGATTGGGGCTGCGGAGGTCACTTCAGCAATTTGCTGGACACTACCGACTGCAAGTTGAAAATCGAGTTTGGCAACCTGATTCAGCTGCAATACCACGTTAGGCTGAACGGAAGTCTTAAAACCAGCGCTTTCAACTCGGACCTCATAGCGGCCGATCGCAAGCCTGGGGAAACTATAATTGCCCCCCTCGTTTGTAAGATCAGAGAGCTCCACCCCACGGTCAACATCCTTCGCAACTACTTTTGCGCCCACAATCAGTCTTCCGGACTGGTCGGTTACTTCTCCATTTATCTGGGCCGTGATCTGCTGCCCAAGGCTCAACTGCGGAGCGCTGGCGAGCCCCAAAACCAGGGGGATACACAATCGCGAGATAAAGCTAAATCGAAGTACCTGTTTCCTGATGGTGTTGTGATTCATTAGAAGCGAGTCGATGTTTAAACTTTCAGGTTTGAAATAAGCCCGTGAAGACTGAAGCGGATATACGAATTGTAATTTTAGCTTCGGTTATAGTCAACCCGTACTACGTAAAAATTTCCTATCAGGCCCTGAAGAGTGTGCAAATTAGGTAAATGATACGTTCTGTAGCTGACGCTTAGACAAAGTCTATGGGTTTAGGAATGTTAATGGACATCTGCGGCCTCGGAATCCGAGGGTTTTAGAAGCTGCCCGTGATGGACATTTGTCCGTATGACCCCCGATTAGGCATCGTAGGGGCCTGCCGTAAACGCCAGCCAAGATCGAACTGGAAATCAAGAGATCGCGAGAAGGAGTAGCGTGCCAGAAAGCCAACACTTGCCAAATCGACCGAGCTGGTGATATCAGGGATAGGGGTGACCTGGCGTAGCCGAGCGTAGTCGAAGAAGCCGCCAAATTGCACTTTATCTCCGAACTCCGTGCCGCGAGCCACTAAGCGCGAGAGATCAAAAGGAGGCAACCGAAGTTCCTGGCTGAACATCTGGCCATTGCTGCCAAGCGCGGTGTCGGTGTAGTATCCACGCACGCTACCTACTCCGCCTCCACCAATCTGTTCGCTGTAAGGCAGGTTGTGATCGCTCTCTTGAACAGTGAGGCGATCAACAGCACTGAAGCGGCCTGGGAGTGGAGTGGTGCGGGTGACCAGGAACCGGTTATAAACATAGCTTCCTCGGGCTCCTGGGACCAGCGCCGACAAAGCCGCCGTATTGTTGTCAGGAGTCAAGTGGCCCGGGCTAAATACAAACGTGTTTTGGATTGAAGTTTGGCCTAGGTGGTCGGTGAGAGTAGCATCGTAAGTCAGCGGAAACTGGTCCACCTCTGCCTGTACGCTGAAGATCTGAAAGCCGGCGAATTCTAAATTATTGTCTGTTGTTTTGAAGTCGTAGCCGAGTTGTACGTCCTGCGTGAAGCGGCGGGTACGGGGCAGTGGGTGAACATAGCGGATACTTGCTTGCCCCGAATGTCCAGTATCGTTGAAGATATTGGCAACTAACGGCTGCTGTATCCCGAAAGAGCCGAAGATCAGCAGTTGATCGCCCCAAGGCGACGCAACGGTGTCTGAAATCGAATGGGAAACTGAGCGTCCGCTGAAGCTGCGGGTGAACTGATACGACAGGATCTGGCCGGTACCGAAGGCATTGCCCCAATTAGCGCCGAAGTTAAATTCAGGAACACCCAGGCTGCGTACACCTAGGTTGTCGTAACCGGAGTAGAAGCGAAGCGGCAGGCGATCTTTCGCGTTCAACACCAGATCGGTTTCGCCGGTCTGCGCACCGGGCTTGAATACTGCGTCCACGTTCAAGAACGGGTTCCGGTTCAGCCGATCCAGGTCGGCTTGGAGAGTGTCCATCCGCAGGGTATTACCTGACTGCAAGCCACTAGTGCCTTTGATGAGCGACGGCGAGAAGTAACGCGCACCCTGCACGTCGATCTGGCCGAGCTTGTATTGGGTCACCACCACTTGCACTACCCCACTGGCGATGTTTTGCGGCGGCACTGAAACGTTCACGAACGGACGCTGGTGTGCGCGAAGCCAATTGGTTGCGAGCGCCTGCGTCCGGTCCAGGGCAGCCAAGGTTAGCGGTCGGCCAATGAGAGCAGCTAACTGCCCAAGGAAATGAGTATTATTCAGTTCCGGAACTTGTGAAGCGTCCACGCAAGAACCGCTGACTGCCGTCGCCGGCAGACCGGTGGTGACCAGCTTGTCAGGACCGGCAACGAAAACAATCCCCTTCAGTTCCGGTCCTAGGACTGACTGCCTGTTGCTCTCCGGCATTTGATTTGGAGGGGGAGCTAAGGCTGGAACTTGCGCCTTCGATGGCAATTGCGGGGCAACGCGGTTATAATCCTGCGCATAAACAGCGACGGGAGTGACAAGAAGAATCAGCACAGCAGCTGGCGCCACGAGTTTGGTGTGTGTGAGCGAACTCAGACGTAAGGGTGTGTCGATCATGACGGCGTATTCAGTTAGCGTAATAAGCCCGCGGCGCTCTTGGTGGGACTGAGCAGAGGCATCGAGATGTGCCACGACTTGTCTTTTCCGCCTTGCAACAAGATTTGTTCGGTTGTGTTGATGACGGGAGGACCGCTGGTTAC
>CALMAV010000150.1:0-2061 GCA_937859895.1 uncultured Bryobacterales bacterium
ACGATTTACGTGGCACGGACACCCATGTCTGAGCAAGACACCCAAGAAAGCTAGCTCGTAGAATGAGGCGCATGTTCCAACGACTTGTTGCGCTCGCGCTGCTTGCTTCCGCCTTAGCATGGGGCGCAGAAGATTTGGATTCTAAGGTCAAGGCTGCTCTGGGAGGTGCGCCGGGACATGTCACGCTGTATGCAAAAGAGCTTAGCCAGGGGGCGGTCTACGGCATTGACCCCGATACTCCTGTTCGCACAGCCAGCACCATTAAGCTTGCCATCTTGGTGGAATGTTTTGCTGAAGCTGGAGAAGGGAAGCTGGATCTAAACGAACCCATTGAGCTTTTAGAAGGCGAGAAGGTTTCTGGCAGCGGGATTGTGCAAGAACTCACATCGGGCACCAAGCTTCCGTTACGCGACGTGCTCGATCTGATGGTCGTACTGAGTGACAATACCGCTACCAACCTTGTGTTGAACCGCATTGGCGGAGATGCCGTGAATGCGCGGATGGCTTCGTTTGGTTTAACGCAGACACGTGTGATGCGCAAGATTCTAGGCGATGGGAATAAGCTGAAGCCCGTTCCAACCGGCATCACTGGGGAAGGCGCAAAGCCGGAGAACAAGCGTTGGGGTATTGGCCGGAGCAGTCCGCACGAAATGGTGACGCTGCTCGAGAAGATGTACCATGGCGAGCTCGTCAGCAAGGCGGCTTCAGAACAGATGCTTGATATCTTGAAGCGCCAACGCGACCGCAATGGCATTGGGCGCGATATGCAGGACATTGAGATTGCCAGCAAGTCAGGCGCCCTCGATCATCTCCGAAGCGATGTCGGCATCATCTATTCGAAGCGCGGCCCGATTGCCATGGCGATCACCATCGACGACCTTCAACCAATTAATTGGACTCCAGATAATCCGGGCCTGCTGCTTCTTTCTAGGCTGTCGGCGCTTTTGGTTGACGGTCTGCCTATTGCGAAGCCGTAGCGGTCCGCACAGTCGGATACTTGATCCCAAGCTGTTCCAGATACGTGTCGTACTTCTCTGGGTTGTAGTAAAACTTCTGCATCTCCGGCCGGTACTGAACCATGATCTTCTTGTTCAGCCAGATAGCCGGCTGATCTTCAGGTCGTAGCAGCGCTTTATAATGCACGTCTTTGGTCTGAACGATCCGAAAGTATTGCCAAGCCTGGTCAACCAGTTCAGGGTGCAGGAAAAGATCGAGCATCGTCATTGCTTGCACCTTTGCCCCGGCAACAACGCCTTTGTGCGCAATCGGAGTTGCCATCGCAATGGCATTGGCCCAATTATGCCCCGGTAGATTCGGGATGTTCGACGGATAGTTCAGAGTGACGGTGGGCACATTCCAGGAGATGTCGCCGATATCGTCTGAACCGCCTCCCATCCGCCGCTCTTCCGAAACCGGGCCACGCAAATCCTGTAGTTTCGTTGCGAGACCTTTCTCTGGCACCCCGATCTCCTTTTGCAAGCTCTTAGCGAGTGTCTGGTCCTCAGCGCTCCAGGTTGGGAGACCGACCTTGATGATGTTTTGCTGCATATCCTCAGCCACGGTTTTGTTGAAGTGAGGAGGCCAGGCTGCACCCAGAACGCGCTCCGTGAATTTGGTGTCGGTCATTGCGGCTGCGCCACTCGCCATTTTGTCTCCGATGTCCCAGAGCCCTTTCACGTGGTCGTAGTCGAGCTCGCGGAAGTAGTACCAGACAGCGGCATTGGAGGGAACAACATTTGGCTGATCTCCGCCGTTAGTGATGACATAGTGGGATCGCTGCTGCAGCCGCAGGTGCTCGCGGCGAAAGTTCCAGCCGATGTCCATCAGCTCTACCGCGTCTAGCGCACTGCGACCACGCCAGGGAGCCGCCGCTGCATGGGCGCTCTCGCCGTCAAAGCGATACTCGACCGAGACCAGACCACTCTGCATCCCATCGCCCCAGGAGACGCCCAGGTTATCTCCTACATGCGTGAACAAGACGATATCGACATCCTTGAACAGCCCGGCCCGGACGTAGTAGGCCTTGGAAGCAAGTTGTTCTTCAGCGACGCCCGGCCAGAC
>CALMAV010000150.1:2071-17744 GCA_937859895.1 uncultured Bryobacterales bacterium
CCGTTTGACTGCAATAGCGGCAACCAGGTTCAGCGGTTCACCCGAATTGTGCCCTTCCCCATGCCCGGGCGCGCCTGCAATCAGCGGATCGTGATAAGCAACACCGGGCTTCTGTGACGCCTGTGGGATGCAGTCCAGGTCTGAACCGAGTGCGATCACCGGCTTGCCTTCGCCCCACGTCGCCATCCACGAAGTTGGTATGCCTGCTAAGCCACGCTCAACCCGGAACCCTTCTTTTTCGAGTACGCCGGTCAGGTACTTTGACGTTTCGATCTCCTGAAAGCCCAGCTCGCCAAAGGAGAAGACCATGTCATTCATCACTTGCGCCTGCTTCTTCATGCCTTCGATCTGGCCGGCCAGATCCGCTTTCAGAGCAGCTTCGCGGGAAGCTTGTGCGCCTTGCAGAGCACTGCATGAGATCGAAATAGCAAGCGTGACGATAGAAATGAGAGATGGGAGGAAACGGTCCTTCTGCGGCATGGGTTGGCCGCCAGTATAGGACATCGAACTTGATAAAGCTTTGCCGCTAAGGGGTGGAAGTCTTGCGATGAGAGAAGGTTTGCTTCCGCGAAGCCCGGGAGCAAAGGGCGCGCCGCCTACAGTTCAGGCTGATCGAAGCTGTTGTCTTTATCTACCTTTGGCGATTTGAACTGTTCAAAGATGGGACCCGGAGTAGCGGCCAGGAACATGGGAACCAGGATCAACAAGGCGATAAACGGAAATGAGTACAACATAAAACCTGAATAAGAGTTCCGTTGGAATGGACAAAATCTCTGTTCATCAGCTTTTGATCACATAACAGACCAGGGAGATAATTTCCGTCCAGTTCTACCTTCCTTACAGGAGATTCTCTTCGGGAAAATGAGCGTAGCTGGTACCTCGCTGCCTGTAACTTCGACAAAAATGACATCGTTTCTGGTGAGCTTTGACCGGCAAGGCTGCATCACCGCCGCTGATGTGGGCTTTCTGCCCAGCCTCGGGTATGAGCAAAAAGAGCTGATTGGGCAGCCCTGGAGTGTCCTGGTCCACCCATCATCTCCGGATGAAAGTGAAGTCTGGTCCAGGCTGAAAAACGGCGAGCACCAATCAGGCGTTTTCGACTGTATGGGCAAGCACGGCAAGACCGTTCCATTCGAAGCCTACTTTATCCCGTTTTTTGATGACTCAGGGGAGCTCTCGAGTGTCAGTGCAGTCTTCAAACCAAGTGTCAGACCAAGAGCGAGCGAAGCTGAGCAGCAGGCCATCGCAGATGCGTTGAGCCGTGTGCAAGGGATGGCTGAGTTCGATCTTCGCGGATTTATTCTTAAGGCCAACCAAAACTTTCTCGACATTTTCGGTTTTACTGCAGAAGAGTTGCAAGGCCAGCACCACCGGATGTTCTGCGATGAATCGTTCACGCGTTCTGCTGCCTACGCCGAATTTTGGGAAAAGCTTGGGCGGGGCAAGTTTGACGCGGGCGAGTATCACCGTTTCGGAAAGAATAACAAGCAAGTCTGGATTCAAGCCTCTTACAACCCGGTGTTTGATGAAGGAGGCAATGTAGTAAAGATAATAAAATTTGCCACGGATATCACGGCGGCCAAGTTGCGAAGCTTTGAATTCGAAGCAAAAGCGAGAGCGCTCGATCGGGTACAGGCTCTTATCGAATTTGACCCGCGCGGGTTTGTCATCACCGCTAACGAGAACTTCCTGCGCACCATGGATTACACCCTCGAAGAGGTACAAGGCCGCCACCATCGCATCTTTTGTGATGAGGCCTATGCGCGAACACAGGCGTACAAGGATTTTTGGGATAAGCTTGGGCGGGGCGAGTACGACGCTGGTGAATATAAGCGCTTCGGAAAGGGTGGTCGGGAAGTCTGGCTCCAAGCCTCCTACAACCCGGTGCTGGACAGCGAGGGCAGGCCGATCAAAATCATCAAGTTTGCGACCGACGTCACGGGTGCCCGGCTGCGCAACTCCGATTACGAGGCCAAGATCAACGCAGTGAGCCGCTCCCAAGCTGTGATTGAGTTCGATCTTGAAGGCAATGTGCTTTCGGCTAACGATAATTTTCTGGAACTGCTTGGGTACACTGCCCGGGAGATCCGGGGCAAGCATCACAAAATTTTTTGCTCACCCGAAACGGTGCAGTCGGCTGAATATCGGCACTTCTGGTCACGCCTTGGACGGGGCGAACGCTATCAAGGACGCTTCCTTCGGATTGGCAAGCTGGGGCATCAGGTGTGGATTCAGGCAACGTACAGCCCGGTTCTGGATGGCGATGGGCAACCGTACAAAGTGGTGAAGTTTGCCACCGACATCACAGCCCGGGTCCAGAGAGAAGAGGAGCTGGTGGTAAAGGCGCGCACGATGAAAGCAAGCCTGGATGCGATGACGGAAAGCGCGGGAGAGATCTTGCGGAGTGTTCGTTCCACAGCGCAATCGGCTATTCACTCAGAAGCCCAAGCGCAGCAGGGGCGTGAGGCCTTAGCTGAGTCTTTGCAGTCCATCGGAGCGATTCGCAAATCGGGAACAGACATTGGCGAGTTCGTCACGGTTGTAGCCGAAATTGCCAGCCAAACAAATTTACTTGCTTTCAATGCCGCGATCGAGGCGGCGCGGGCCGGGGAACATGGCCTCGGCTTCTCCGTAGTTGCTGACGAAGTGAGAAAGCTGGCCGAGCGCGCCACTCAGGCAACACGCGAGATAACCCGATTGATGAATGAATCGGCTCTGTGCGTGCAAAGTGGGCAGGAGATATCGCGCCGAGCTCAAGACGCGCTTCAGGCCATTACTGATGGTCTAGGTGCAGTCGGCAAGGCCGTCAGCGGAATCGGGAACACCACTGATAAACAACTGAGCACTCTGGCAGGCATGGAGCGAACTCTGCAGGAATTGGCGGGAGCCAAGGGACCGGAGTTGCTGTCGGCCTCAAGCCCAACGCAGATATCCGACCTTGCCACCTTTGAGGCGTAATGGAACCGAAAACCTACACCGGTTTGTTCAGGGTAGGCGAATTTAACATCTCTGTACCTGCCGACCAGCTACGCGAGGTTGTCCTCCACCCTGAGCGACTTAGTCCATTGCCCGATGCCGCAGATTGTATGGACGGCACGTTCTCCTTGCGTGGTCAATGTGTGCCGGTGATTAACCTGAACCACGTGCTTGGTGTCCCCCGTGAGGCTGCACCTTTCGTCGCCATAACTCAATGCGATGGAAAGACTCTAGGCTTAGCCGTCCGCAACATCGTAAAAGTCAGCGCCGTCTCCCCTCACGCCCCATTCGAGATGGCGGGCGAAAAGGAGGAGAGATCGCGGCTCTTCACGCGTTGCTTCCACGATAGCGAGGACGAGAGCCTCGTCCATGTACTAAATTTATCGGCACTACACTCTTGCGATGGGGTGCGGACCGCGGTTCAGCTTCAGAAAACAATAGAGGGTGACAAAGAGACCGCCGACGAGCCACCCCTCCATCTAGCTTTGTTTAGCGTTGGTGGCCGAAGCTTTGGCGTGGAACGCTCCGCGGTTTGGAAAGCGCTTCCGGCACAGCAGATTACAGAACGCGTCTCAGATATGGGCTTGCTGCGGGGCTATTTGATGGATCATGATCCAGCTATTCCCGTTTTAGACCTACTCGGTCTCTTTCGGATGCCAGCGGCGACGGAATCTGCCAGGCTCAGCCAAGGCATTGTGCTGCAGCACAGTGAGCGTAAAGTCGGGTTCGAAATCGATCAGGTGATTGGCTCAACGAAAACAACAGTCCAGAGCCTGGCGCCGCTTGGAGGCACCAGCAATCAGGGCGCCACGCCTCTGACCCGGAGTGGCTGCCGCATGTTGAACTCGAAAGGGTACGGCTTGGTGATAGTGCTCGATCTTCCGGTGCTTCTGCAGCAGGAGGAGCTTCGGAACGCAACTGCAAACCAGCGGAGAGTGAACGTCGGGCAGATCCGCAGGCCCGAAGGCGAATCGATCTCGAAGCCGGCTGTCTCATTCGTCACCTACTACGTGGGGGCGAGTCGGTTTTGCACGCCGCTTGCCGAGGTGGAAGCCATCGTCCCGCTGTCCGAATTCCTGTCACTCAGCAATGGAGACAGTTACTTCCGTGGCGTCATGGAATGGCGAAACCAGGTGGTGAATTTGTTCGATCTTAACGTCCTGTTAGGGGTTGAAGACGTAGGGGCGGCCTCGGAAATCAAAGTAAGCCATCGCAGATGTTTGATCGTCAGGGGCGGGGGGCCGTTTGGACCGGAGTATCGCGGCTATCTTGTCGACGAGGTCCAAGCCCTTGCGTCGGCAGTTCCGGAACCCATTCCGTCCCTGATAACCAAGTCTTGGGCATCGCGCGGCGGTCCGGCCTGCCCGCGCATTACGGAGATGATTCAAATCTCCGCCCCTGATGGCAGCCGGAGCAATGTGAACGTCCTGCATCTGGCAGAGTGCGAGGCCCCATCCACGCCGCCGCTCGCGCTTATTGCCTGAGCAGAACGATTGCTGCGACCTTGGGCCGATACACTAAGTCCAAAAGACATGGGTATTGGGCGTCTGTTGGCATTCGGTTCGGTTGCGCTGCTGATTGCGGGGGCGGCACAGGCGCAAAACCCGGTTCACTGGACTCTGGGTAGCGATGCCAAAGCAGATATCAAGCCCACTGACCGCATTGAGGCACGGCTAACTGCGAAGATTGACACCGGCTGGCATCTCTATTCCCTGACCCAAGGTCCGGGCGGTCCGGTTCCCACTCGCATCTCTGTCCCGGATGGCAGTATCTTTCAGCTCGGAGGTCAGCTGGAGGGCTTAGCGCCACACGTCGCCATGGATCCGAGTTTCGGAATCAACACTGAAACCTACGACACCAACACTACTTTTCGGATACCCCTTGTGGCAGGCAAAGGCGTTACGAGTGTTTCGCCCGTTGCGGTTAATGTCCGCTACCAGACTTGCAATTCAACCATGTGTCTGCCGCCCCGAACAGCCCGGCTTAGTGCGGTTCTGGGTACGGACGCGACCTCGCTCCTCCAGACCCCGAGTGCTCTCACCGCTGCTCCCAGTGCAGGCGTAACGGCACAAGCGCAAACGAGTCCGACCCAGCCAACATCGCCGCCCGCGACAACTTCACGGGGTTCGCTCTGGTCATTTGTATGGTTGGCCATGAGCGTGGGTGCAGTATCGCTCTTGACGCCGTGTGTTTTTCCGATGGTCCCTATCACGGTTTCTTACTTCACTAAACATGCGGCAGGGAATCGAGCTACCGCCGTCCGCGATGCTTTCATCTATGCGCTTGGCATTATCCTCACCTTCACAGCTGTTGGAGTAATTCTCGCTATCTTGTTCGGTGCTGCAGGCATCAACAAATTCGCCTCAAGCCCGTGGGTGAACCTCGCCATTACGGCTATCTTTGTCCTCTTTGCCCTAAGCCTGTTCGGCGCCATCGAACTACAGATTCCACCGTCGGTCCTGGAGCGTATTGACTCGTTCTCGCGCAGCCGTGAGTCGAGCAAGATCGCTGGTCTGTTGCTGATGGGGCTGACGTTCTCACTGACTTCATTCACCTGTACTGCCCCATTTGTTGGAACCTTGCTGGTGACAGCCGCCGCAGGTGACTGGATGTACCCAGTGATTGGGATGCTCGCGTTTTCCAGCGTCTTCTCGCTGCCGTTCTTTGCCCTGGCTCTAGCGCCTCAACTGGTAGCGCAGTTGCCGAAGTCTGGGGGATGGCTCAACTCGGTAAAGGTCGCAATGGGCTTGTTAGAAATTGCCGCGGCCATGAAGTTTCTCTCTAATGCAGACCTCGTCTGGCGCTGGGGAATTTTCACGCGTGAGGTGGTTCTAGCTAGTTGGCTGGCCGTTTCGCTTTTATTGAGCTTGTATCTACTGGGCAAGTTTCAGCTCACCAACGATTCGCCGACGCCACGTATTGGTGCAGTACGATTGCTCTCGGCTCTCCTATCGCTTTCGGTCGGTTTCTACCTGTTAACTGGGCTTTTCGGCGCCCGGCTGGGAGAGCTGGAACCCTTTCTGCCACCGGCTTCCACGGACGGCAACGGCACGGTAGCCACGTCACTGCACGGCAACCGCGGTGGGCAGAGCGATGAACTCAGCTGGATCCAAAACGACTATGACGGCGCACTGGCCAAAGCTCGCGAGACGAACACTCCGGTCTTCATCGATTTCACCGGTTACACATGCACCAACTGCCGCTGGATGGAGGCCAATATGTTCACAAAGACTCCTGTGCGGCAGCAGTTATCGAAGTTTGTGCGACTGCGCCTATACACCGACGGCGAAGGAGCAGTTTACGAGAAGCAGCAAGCTATGCAGCAGAGCCGCTTCGGAACTGTGGCGCTGCCGCTATACGCAGTGGTTGATGGCAGTGGGAAGATAGTCGAACAGTTTCCTGGACTGACGCGGAGTGAACCGGAGTTCACAGGGTTTTTACATTCAGCGCAAGGCAAGTTTGCCAGCAGTGCTGTACTGACATCTGCGCTCACGGATGCTCATTAGGTGCACCTAGCCGAGTTACCAGTTCTGGAGACCAAATTGCGAGCGACGCTCCCCGGAGTTCGCTTTCAAAGCAACTATGTTGTACATGGTGAGCAGCTTGCGCGGATCTAGAAGGCGTTGTTTGAAGGTTTCGCGCCCGTACTGAAGCTCAACTAAAGCTGCCATCTCATAGCCAACGGTGTACCAAGCGCCCTGCGCTCCCCAAAATGGGGCTGCTCGTTTCGCAATCGCTGCATCATCGGTCAGCTTGCCATCCAGGATGTCGCTAAGCAATTGTTGCACCGCCAGCAGATCAGAGTTGAGGTGCATCATGTCGCTGTCCCATTGCGCGCGAGCTGCGGCATTGTCTTCCCAGTGCGGATGCCGATCGGCTGAACCGGCTGCGGCCAGCATCGCCTCGCCCTCGCCGAAAGCGTCAAGCCAATGAGTCGCTCTCTTGATGTTCTCGGGGAGCTTCGCCACTATTTCCTTTTGTTGCTTCTCCAGGCTGTCGAGCCCGATGTGGTGGCATTTATGCGAAACCGTGTTCTCGAACTGAGTCTTACTCTGTTGTTCTAGATAAAGGAAGATTGCAGGACCTTCTCCCTTCTTTGTCCAGACAAAGCTGTTTGTCTTAGGCTTGATTTCTGGGAACACACGAGCGTGAATGGTTGCCCCGGCCGGAAGCCAGGCGAGCACGCCTGTCCCGAGTGCCTGCATGTTAGCTTGCTTCATCTCGGCTAGCACTTGGTCCCACTCGTGTTCTTTCGCCAGCGCCTCCGGAGAAAGGAGAAATGCCTGGAACTCGGCGTCGGTGAAGGCACGGTCCATTGCTGCTTCACGCGTTTTAAGCCATTGGTAATGAATTGTCGGGAAGAGTTGATGCCAGTCCTCTGCCGTCACCGGTTCATGCCCCGACTGTTTGTGAATGACGTGAAGCGCTTCCTCAGCTTCCGAGGTATCTAGAGCAAGCTGCACACTTGCTGAGGGGTCCGCCACAGCACTACGGGAGCACCACGCTAAACATATAAACAGAGCAGTAGAACTGAACGCATCGCGTAACCTTAATTCGGGAGTGTTGTCTTGGCACACGGTGGCGCAAACAGCCGTATGTTAGGCCTTAATTGGCAGTAATGAAAGATTCTACCGGAGGAAACTGCCCGTTGAGCCAGGCAGTGAAATCTTCTTCATTAACTTGACCGTTAGCCGAGCCTTCCATAATCCTGACTGCTTCGGATTGACTGGTTGTCACTGCTACGCCGTTTAGTTCGAGAAATACGGCACATACAACCCAAGCAGTTCGCTTGTTGCCATCCAGGAAAGCGTTATTTTGGGCAAGACGGACGGCGTAGCCTGCTGCGAGTCGGTTCAGTGTTACTCGTTCCGAGTAAGCAAATAGGTTCTTGGGATGAGCTACGGCGGACTCCAGTAAGCCTTGATCTCTCACCCCGGGCAGTCCGCCGTGTTCAGCCAGTTGAGCCTCGTGAATCGCCATAATAACTTCAAAGGCGATCCACTCTGGCTCTTTCATTTACTGAGTTGCTTTAAAGCGTCTCGATACCGATGCATTACTTCTTCGGCCTTGCTCATTTGCCGTGCAAACTCGGGATTATAAGGAGTGAGTCGATAGCCGTCAGGGGACTCAGTCAGGTACACAGCATCGCCACTCTTAACTTTCAATCGATCTGTGACTTCACGAGGTAGTGTCACTCCTAAGGAGTTGCCTATAAAGCGAGCTTTTAAGGTAATCATGCTTTAGCAGTCCTGGCTCAGTGATACATTTGTTATAACATAAGGGGTTCAGTTACGCCAGTGCCAAGTTGATGTTCTCGATTGCTTCGTCCACTTCGGGCGTGTTCTTGTAACCAACTGTCACGCTCTGCACTCCGGCGTGTTGGAACGCAAATTTCATAGCCGCCTGACGGTCTGCCCGGTTAAATTTACCCTCGCCCACCAGCTTCATGCTTATGACGCCCAGGCCTTCCTTACGCACCTGCTGGACGTGCTGTACTACTTCGCTCACATTGCCTAGGCCTTGGGTTGCGTAGTCCTCGGCATCCATAGCTGTGCCTTTGTGGTTCACGCGGATCATTGCTACTTCGAGGAACTTGTTGCCGGGAACCTGGCGTAAGGCCGGCAGACCGTGTACCGATGCGCCGCGACTGACTACCGCTTTCCTCGCCTGCGCCTGCAAAATACCGTCCTGCCAGTGAAGGCTGTCCTTCGGCCATGAATCCACGTGCTGCCAGTGGAGCAGCATAATGTCGAAATACTCGGTCTGAGCAAGCTTGCGCAGTTCGTCGATTTTGGCCTGTGGATCGACGCCTTCCCGCGTGGTTACCTTCGACATAAGACGATAACTGTCGCGCGGGATGCCTTTCAGCGCCACGCCAAGCATCCTATGCATGTCGCCGTAAGACTCAGCGGTCTCAAAGAAGCGAATCCCACGATCGTAGGCATAGCGCACCAAGCTGGTGAATTTCTCCTGTCCCAAGTCGCGCTGCACCTGCCCGCTGAAGCTTCCAGTGCCAAATGCAAGGCGCGTGACTTTTACGTCGGACTTGCCGAGCGTTACCCAATCGGTTGCGGTTCCGGTTGCCGCTTTTACCGTGAAATTGACGCTGCCGGCCAATCCTGCCGCAGCTAATCCGGTCTTCAACAAATCGCGTCTGGAGTAGTCAGGCATAGTAGTCCTCTAATGCGCAGGATACTACCACATGTTTCAGCAGCAAAGAGATGCCGCAGCAAGAAACGCATAGTGGTCCGACAATCTTTGCGGCTATGCTGCAATTCGGAGGGAATTGTCGCATGTTGGATGAGGAAAAGCTCTGAGGGCCTGCCTTCGATGCAAGCCCCTCGAAAGCGACGCGGAGAGTGTACGCGCGAGATTTGCTTCTGTTTGCGCCTACATTCGCCGTAACCTCCTGGATCGGGAAGCACTGAAGCTTAGGGATTTAAGTCGCCACTTCCAGCTCAGCCCGTTTCACTTTCAGCGAACATTTAAGGACGTGGTGGGGGTCACGCCTCGGCAGTATGCCGAGAACCTTCGCATGCAGACGCTTAAGGAGGATTTAAGGAGTGGCCAATCAGTGACGGACGCCATCTACAGTGCGGGTTTCGGGTCGAGCAGCCGAGTCTATTATCAGGCCGATACTCAGCTTGGTATGACACCGAAGCAGTACCGCTCAGGCGGAGCGGGCATTGAGATCTCCTACGTAGCGCACCAAACAGCCTTGGGGCTCATACTGCTGGGGGCAACCGATCGCGGGTTGTGCTTCCTCGAGTTCGGCGAGTCGGAGGAGGATCTGCTTGAGTCGTTACAAGCGCAGTACCCGAAAGCCAAAAAGGTGCCGATGGCTGAGCCGTACTCCGATGAATTTGCGCGTTGGATGGAGTCGCTTTCAGAGTATCTGGCGGGAGCGCGAATACTTAGTCGGGTGCCACTAGCCCTGCATGGGACGGCCTTTCAACTGAAAGTCTGGACCTATCTGCAGACCATTCCGACAGGAACCGTTCGAACCTATTCAGAAGTAGCAGAGGCGATTGGCAAACCAGCCGCTGTTCGTGCGGTAGCGAGCGCATGCGCGGCGAATCGAGTAGCACTGTTGATTCCTTGCCATCGAGTGATCAGGGGCGACGGTGGATTAGGAGGATACCGCTGGGGCCTCCACCGTAAGCGCACGTTGTTGGAGGTGGAGAGGGAGGCAACCCTCAGAAATCAGTGTGGAACAGAGGGATCAATTGTCGCGTGATATTCTCACCGAACAGTTCTTCCCACGCTCATGTCACCTCAGAATGCTTTACGACGCAGCTTCTTGTCTTATATCAGCCGTGCCGGCTTGGGTGGTGCAAGTGGTTTAGTTGCGGGCAATAGACAGGCGATTGCGGCGCCGACTCCGGCCGATAACTCAGGATCTACATTGCTGCCTGCCTACGCGCGCGCCCCACAACATAGGACGTTCCGGCAATCGAGTTTCGACCGCACCGGAGGCAATAAAGACTTCTTCAGCATTCCGGCTGGCGGAACCATCGATGTTTTTCAGGCAACAGGGCCGGGCATTCTTACTCATATCTGGTTCACTATTGCGGCACAGAGCGCAAATCATCTGAAGGAACTGGTGTTGCGTATCTACTGGGACGGCACCCCTCATCCTAGTGTCGAAGTACCGATCGGCGACTTCTTCGGGTTGAACCTGGGCGACTACTTCTTGTATCAGTCGGCGTTTCTAAACTGCTCTTCAGCTAAAGGTTTAAATTGCTATTTCGCCATGCCCTTTCGGCGCTCGGCTCGCATTACGGTTACCAATGAGGGTATGAAGCCAGTGGGTTCGTTCTACTCCAACATTGACTATCAAACTGTGGCGGCCCTGCCGGCGGATGCCATGTACTTCCACGCGCAATATAGGCAGGCAACTCCGACAATCGCTGAAGCTTCGGCCAAGGTAAACATTGATGGCCGGAACAACTACGTCTTTGTTGAAACGCAAGGTCGCGGGCAGCTGATGGGCGTCACCCTGGGCATTGTGCAGAACCGACCGGAGTGGTTTGGCGAGGGCGACGACATGACCACAATCGATGGCTCGGCGACCCCCGTCATTACCGGCACCGGCACCGAAGATTACTTCTGTGGAGCCTGGAACTTCGGCGGAAGTATCGTTCTGGGTGCTATGCCTTTTGCTCATTTGTACAACGGAGGACCTTACATGGCCAATCCTGAACGTGCCGGTGGACGCTACTGCCTTTACCGGTGGCATGCTGATAATCCAATTGCATTCGAACGCTCGCTGACTCACAGCATTGAGCATGGCCATGCAAACGACCGGTCAGATTGCTTCTATTCGACTGCTTACTGGTATCAGACAGCGCCGGCGTCACCGTTTCCGGCACTGCCGCCAGCAGCGCAACGGATTCCTGATGTGAAGCCTCCCATCGGCTGAGAATCAACGGCTGTTCCTTCACTATGTAGGGTGAGGGGTAAGGTTGTATTCCGCAATTTGTTCTTAGTTGTTGCAATCGGCTGGCTCCTTTGGTGTCTCTACTGGCCGTACTACGCGGTCCAGCAGGATAAAGAAGCAGCCATCCGTGAGGCAGCGGAAACGCGGAAAGCCTGCCTTCGTCAGCCAACTCTGACGGTTGCCGAATGCAACACTGATGAGCGCCTTTATCAGCGACGGCTCCTGCAAGCCGCTCTACCTCCGGGGAAGACCGCTTATCAGTCGTTTGCGGGCGAAACTTCCGGGGCGGCTTTGCGCTTTATGTCTGCTTTAATCGTCATCCCGATTAGCGTGTCTTACATCGCCGCATGGCTAAGCTTCCGTGCCTATCACCTGCTCGTACGTGCTATCCGATGATGCGGATCTCGCCAATCCCGCCATTCACCTTGAGTGTCACGTTGACCTTGGCCGAGTCATACAGATCGTTCTCGTAATGATCACCCTTCCGCGTCAAGCCGGATACCTTGATGCTGCCCAGGCCTCCATGCGCCTCGGCTCGAATACCGACTCCTTCAGGCAAATGGACGGTAGCTTGACCAACACCACCACTGATGTCCACCTCGTAGTCATGCGTGGGATGCCCGGTCAGGTCGAGATCTACCTGGCCCGCGCCCATTCGCACTTGAAGACTACGCAGGTTCAAGCTGCCTAGACTCATCCGCGCCTCTCCCGCACCGCAGTGCAAAGCAAGATCCATTAGAACCTTGTCGTTCAGTTCCAGATCCCAGATGTTCTTTTGATCCCCGATTGCACCCGCGCTGCTCGGCTGCTGCACTGTGATTGCCACATGTGACCCATTGACCGAACTTCGTACCTGCGGCCGCCAGTCTGGGACGTTGAAGCTGAATTTTCCCTCGATCAGCTTATTGCTGCCACCGTGGATTTTCAACTCTCCCGCACTGATATTTAGTTCCACGTCGGCGCGCTCCGCGTTTGCTCGGTTCAGTGCCAGCAAAGAAGTCTCTATCGGCCCAGTTCGCACCTGCCGGAAAGACCCGTCGCAGCCTGTTAGGGCCAGGAGGACCGGACCGAGCAGTCCGAAAACAAGCGTCTTCTGCATGCAACCGGTAAGAGCGGCGTCTATCATGTCACAACGGACGAAGTCTGTCGCGCAGAAGTTCAAGATATCGGATTCGATTTAATCAACTGCGAATTCAGAGAGCCGGTTACGAATGGATTCGGGGGCATCGGCAACCACCTCACAGTACCCGTCCTCGTAGCGCATGGAGATAACAGCTGCGCGGTCGTGCAGTAGATTAAGAGCGCGGCCCTCGCCCGGTGGTAGTCGGAATCGCTGCCGTAGTACCGGATCCTGCCCCAGTTGTTTGTCGATAATGGCGAGCAGTTCAGTCGTTCCCGCGCCTGTCTTTCCGCTAATAACAACTGCCTCCATGTTGCTCTGACGCGCCCCTTCGCCCAGCATGCGGTGAGTGAGTGTGGGGAGGTCTTCTGGAATCTGTCCCGCTTCCAGGCGGTCGGCTTTATTGAGAACCAGTATCTGCGGCGTGTTTTCGGCGCCGATCTCGGACAGCACTTTCATCACATGAGCCGTCTGTTCAGCAGCGGTGGGGGAGGTGGCATCGACTACATGCAGCAATAGTGCTGCCGCAGTGACTTCTTCTAAGGTGGCGCGGAATGCATCCACCAGTGTTGTCGGCAGATTGCGGATAAAGCCGACCGTATCGCTGAGTAGTACACGACGCTGCGAGGGCAGCCGGATCTGCCGAACTGTAGGATCCAGCGTTGCGAACATTTTGGCATCAGCCAGTACACCTGCGCCGGTTAACCGGTTGAACAGAGTTGATTTGCCTGCGTTTGTATAACCAACCAAGCTGACCGTGGAGAGAGGAACAGCCTGCCGCTGCGATCGCTGAACGCCACGAGTGGCACGCACGCGTTCAATCTCGGCTTTGAGCTTGGCAATGCGGCTGCTAATGCGACGCCGGTCTGTTTCGAGTTGGGTTTCACCAGGACCTCTGGTGCCGATGCCGCCGCCCAGCCGTGACATCTGCGTACCGCGTCCTGCAAGCCTGGGCAGCAAATAATTCAATTGCGCCAGCTCCACTTGTAGCTGGCCCTCACGCGTTCGTGCCCGACGCGCGAATATGTCGAGAATCAGTTGCGTACGGTCGATTACCTTGAGCTCTAACTGCCGTTCCAAGTTGCGCAACTGGGTTGGCGTCAGCTCATTGTCAAAGACAACCGTGTCAATCTCGTCCGCCTCAACCTTTGTCTTAATCTCGGCGACTTTGCCTGAGCCCACCAGCGTTGCTGAATCGAGTGACTTGCGAGCTTGGATCATTTTGCCAACGGCGAGCCCGCCTGCACTGTCTACTAGCGTGGCAAGTTCCGCCAGCGACTCTTCCGCGTCAGGGTGAAGAAGGTAATCAGCCGAACCGTCGTGTCCACGTGACTTTAGATCTACGCCGACAACCAGTGTCCGTTCGCGATGAGCTTGTGTGTCCACTATTGGTTACTGTCCGGCTCAGAAACAGAAGCTGGAGTACCGGGCGTAGTACCCGTCACACTCGGGGCCAAACCGGCAGTCGAGTTTCTGGAAACCACGACAGTCGAGATAGCGTGCTTGAAGATCAGCTGTTCCTGGTTGTTCGCTTCTAACACGACAGAGTACTTATCAAAGCTCTTGATCCGCCCGGAAAGTTTCACCCCGCTCATCAAGTAGATCGTCAGGAAGACTTTATCTTTTCGAGCATTATTGAGAAATGCCTCCTGAATATTCTGAGCAAGCTTATCCATGTTTATCCTTGTTCTGTCCGTAAGCTTTCAGGTGTGTGCCGGGCCAACGCTGCTCGATCAAAACCTATCCAATCAAGCGAAACACCCTCTCGCCTTTAAGGCTCGTTTAGGCAGAGTGTCGTTTCGCTTGGCTTTTGGAGCAGGATCTATTCAGGTACTATCGTCGCTTATTCGTGGCGAAAGCTTCTGCCGTAAATGCATGTTTCCAAACTTATGCTCAACTTTGCTTCCCTGACGAGCACCTGCCACGGCAAGCAGGTGTGATTCTGAGTGATTGCCGGCCGGTCAATCTCTGTGACCAAATTCTGTGAGTAAGTGGAACGGAGACGACCCAGGCTGGGCAAAAAATGATCTCTGGACGAAGTCTCCTTGAGAGGAACCGAATGCAGCGCCATCTGTAGCGGGCTGTCCGATCAGCATGGCGCTGCCGGGGTGGTGGCGATCGCTCTTACTGTTCCAAAGCTTTCCGCGACCACGGTGACGTGTCGGTCGGCAAGGCTGATCCGCAGGAGTCGACCGGATGCACTCTCCGCAACGTACACGCTCCCATCATGGGCATCCGCGCGTCCAGCCGGAAGCTGGAGCCCTTCCGCCAGGCGTCTTTTCCTGTCGCCTGACAGACGCAGAACTCGGCCGTATTTATCGCCGGCTCCACTTACCTTTTGCTTAGTCAGCGCGAATACCTGCCCGGTCATATCGTCGAGCACATAACTGGTCCCGCAAATCGAAACGCACCGTACCCGGCTTGTCAAAACCATCAGCAAGGATGGAGGTCTCACTGTTCTGTAGATGGATCCTCACCACCTGACCCCGGTCCCAGGAATGGCGATGGAGTTCACGCCGGGCAAGCCGGAAGCAAGATCTTTGATATGCCCGTCAGCGCTTTTCATGCGAACAACGCCCTCCAGGAACGCCGTCCAGATTATGTCGCCCGGCAACATTTGCAGCAAAGAGCCGTCCATCGGGACCTGCAGTGGGATGGGCGTAGTTGCGCATACCATTACTGCCCTATCAGCTGCGGATGCTCTGGCTCCGGGAGGTTTCCTCGCCGTTATTGCGAAACTTTCTAGCGGTGGCAGGCAGGGTGCGACTGCCGAACGGCACTCTGGTCAAACCAACGAGAACATCGAGGGTACAACGCAAGGAGACCATGCAATGAGTGCCCTCCGCGTGCTGGCCTGGCTACTTGAATGTCCATCTGGACGTTGCTGCGCATCTGGCGCATCTGACCTCGGTCACACAGCCTAATTGGCAACTTCTTCGATAAGCCATCATCGTCCCTTACCGGTTCTGACAGTGCCGCCTGACGGAGTACCTCAGGCAGGTCAAAGTATGATCCCCTCCAGTACTTACGACAGCTGTATGCATTACTCCACAACCCGCTAGTCCGTAGCAAAACAGGCCGTAGTATGACAACTTACGATCATGTCTTTTGGGCGATGTCTGTTTCTTGTTTGTTCG
>CALMAV010000151.1:0-979 GCA_937859895.1 uncultured Bryobacterales bacterium
GTGCGATGGTGATTGCGCGTGTGGAAAGACTGGTATTCGCTGTGCGCGACCTACGATTCGGAGCCGTTCGAAGTAAGTTTCAATTGGCGGATTCGGAGTTACTCAATCACCGGTTGAGAGTGGAGGAGGGCCTGATGGGGACGGAGGCGGGAGAGTTGCTGGCAGGATTTTTTCAAAGGGCTCGCTCAGATGAGAAGTCGTCACGGTAGGCTGGCGACTTCTCCCGGTAAAAAAAATCAGCGTTCAGACGTGATTAAGCGGCTTTTTGGGTGGGGAACTTGAAAAGTTCCTTTGCTCCTTTCAAGCTGTCAGACTCCACTGGGAACGGAACCACGCCCGTCGACTTCTGGCGCACGGTGCCATTGAAGTACTCGTCCAGAGGAAACAGCGAGTACGGCTCAAGTTCGCGGAAGGTACGGCCAAGTTTCTGTTCGATGCGATAGACTTCGTGAAAAAATTCGCCTCGTTCGATGCCTAACCTGCGGCAGCACAGCTTCCAATCGGCGCCTAAAAGAAAGTGATATTTGAAGATCTTATATTGATCGTCGTCGAGCGTGCGCCGGCTAACCAGGCAGAAATCGGCGATGAACTCTTCATTCTTAAGGCCCCACACAGATCTACGCTGACGGCCCGGGTTCGACTCCAGGGATACGCGGCTTACATACTTCTCTTTCGATGTGCATTGTCGAAAGCGATTGAAGCATTCGCGAAAGATTGCCCGGAAAACACAGTTGCAAGGGGTTGACACCCCGGAGCGTCCCGGTCTTAATCCAAGACCGTAACAATGCGCGCAAGACTGTTGTGCGAGGGCAAGAGTTTCAGATCGTGTCCACTGCATTAAAGTTTTTCTCCAACTCCCTTTTATTTTTTTTACTTCTTGTGGGCTGTCGGTTCTAAGTTGAAGGTACAGTACCTAAAAGATTAGTAGTACTTTTTTGAGATTATTTCCTATACCCCACCCTCTTAATAGGTAGACTAT
>CALMAV010000151.1:989-2133 GCA_937859895.1 uncultured Bryobacterales bacterium
ACTCTAAGTCGTTGCCAGGATTACCGTAACACTACATCAATCTGCAAATTTTGTAACGGTAAAAATTAGAGCTCAGGTGGAAGTTGAGAAAGGCCTATAGCAATTTGAAATCAAGTTCGCCAAAAAAAGAGTTGACTTTTCACATGCTGCATGGACGTTTGCTTACATTTGTGCTAACTCGGGTTAACAATGGTGATTTTACTGAGCGTGGATTAGCCCGTGTTTTGAATATCTCGCAGCCACAGATGCACAATGTTTTAAAAGGAAACAGAAAGCTAACGCCCGCTTTAGCAGATCGGATCATGCAGCGGTTCGGACTGAGCGTTGTCGATCTTTTGCATGAGCATGAGATAAAGGCATCTCCAAATGGAAGCTTCGACCGCTCTCAGATCACTGGGGAGGACTCAGGCGAACAATGGAACAGAGAGACGCGCGAATCTTCGTTGCGGGATGACTAAGCCTAGTTGACCCATCTCGAAAGAGGACACGCTTACAGTGGTTCAGCGCACAGCCACCAGGGGCATCAGACGTAAAGATCTAGCGAACGACAGCGCCGCTTCGGACCTCGTTCCCTTCGGGCCTGCACTCATTGGCACTCTCTGCCGAATCCTCTGCGGGAGCGGCTTCTGATCTAACGGTCAGATTTGCCTTTTGGGTTAGACCGGGAAGCAGAAAGGAGAAAGTAGAGCCGACTCCTGGTTGAGACTTTGCCCAGATCCGTCCGCCATAGTGTTCGACAATTCGTTTGCACAGTGCTAGGCCGATTCCAGTACCGGAAGTAGAGCTGCGCTGTCCGAGCCGCTTAAATACCCCAAAAATCTGTTCAGCATACTGCTGTTCAAATCCGATACCGTTGTCGGAAACGTTCAATTGCCAGTGTTCTCCATGGCGCTCGACTGTGATCTGAATGTAGGGAGCTTCCTCAGGCCTTCGATATTTAATAGCGTTGCCAATTAGATTCTGGAAGAGCTGGATGAGTTGTGTGAGATCAACGGCGACAGGTGGCAGTGGCTCCCAGATGATTGTTGCCTGCGCTTCGTTTACCGAAGCTGCCAGGTTGTCCCTTGCTAGCTCGACCGCAGTATTGCAATCGGCCTGTTGCTGAACGCAGGTCGAGGTATCGGTAATTCGCGCATATTGAAGC
>CALMAV010000152.1 GCA_937859895.1 uncultured Bryobacterales bacterium
CGTCTGGTGCGGGATACGGCGATAGTCCAGCAAGCGAATCACGCTCGGCATGGCCACATTTATCCGGGCGGCATGGAGGATGGCGCCTTGTTCCTCCTCGGTCCGGGCAACACCCTTCAGCACCAGCACGAGCGCGCGGCGAGCACCGCAGATGTTGATCGGCTCGTAACTTGCGTTCAAGACCAGAACGGGCGTCTGCATCGCGGGCTGGCGGAAGACGCCGACCCGAACATCCAGCTCTGTCATGACTCGACCATTGGCGTGGGTCGTGTGGCTCTTTTGACTTGCTCTGTGCTTTCGCATCTTCGCCGATTGCATCTCTGAAACCTTCCGCATCCGCCTACCTTGCACTTCGTTAGGTTGCCATCTGCCCAGTCCGGTTTGGACTGTTCCCGACTAGTTCAAAGCTTGCTGTCTGGTCCCACAACTGGGCCCGCTCTGCCTGCGCCCGCGCCAAGGTAGCCACGAACACGCGCGCCGCTCCGGCCCGCAATAGAACGCGAGCACATTCGCGGGCGGTAGCTCCGGTGGTATAAATGTCATCAATTAGCAGGACGGTGCTACCTGCGAGCGCGCTTGCGTTGGGAACGTCGAAGCCGCCACGCAGGTTTGCCCGCCGGTTCCTGGGAGTAAGCGAAAACTGGCTCTCGGTGTCACGTCGCCGCCGCAGCCATCCATGATGAGCTTTCAGCTGAAGTTGGCTATTGGTCAAGTGCCTCGCTGCCGCATCCGCGAGGAGAACAGCCTGGTTATACCCGCGCTGCCGCTGCTTCGCTGGGAAGAGTGGAACCGCAACCAGCGCCACATTGCCGGCCAGCCCCAACGTCTTGATTGAGCCAGCGAGCATTTTGCCGAGTGATTTTGCGATGGCGCTCACCCGCTCGTACTTCAGCAGGTGAATGAGCGTCCGCAGTTCATCCTGATAGACCCCGAAGGCCACCGCACGCTCAAAAACGGGGGGAACCATGCGGCACGGTGTACAGAGTACGTCGGACTTATCAAACTGGCCTGCAAAGCGGTCGCTCTCCATCCCAAGCGCCTCGCCACAGCGCCAGCAGAGCGTCATCGACTGCAATGTGATGCACGAAAGGCAACGGTCGCAGACAGGAGCCAGACCGGCCCGCACAAGCGGTGTACCGCATCCTCGGCAGACCGCCGGGAAAAACGTGGTTACAAGATCGTCCAGAACCGATCGCGCTATACCTGCGATTGCGGCTGAGCTCCGAACGAGGCTGGTTTGCGGTAC
>CALMAV010000153.1:0-1654 GCA_937859895.1 uncultured Bryobacterales bacterium
AGTTAGCCATATCCCGCCCGTCTCAACTGAGACAGCGCCTCTTTCAATTGAGACTGCCAGAGGTACGGCCAGCGGCGCTTAACCGCTATCTTCGACTGGATTGCGAACGTTATTGGACTTATTACCAGACAGCGTTTGCTACCTCAGTTATCCATAGTGGACCGCCCATGAAGGACGGTCCCTGCGCCTTCATAAATGCCGGCACGCCGCCGTATGCAATCCATACCTGTGTCTCCGGAGGTTGTTTACCGACCATAGGCGCTACTACACCCGTTACTCCCCCGAGTTCTGCGTGAATACCGAGGCGAGTGGCGTCGTATTTGCGCCCAACAATTGAGAAATTATCGGTGCCTTCGGGACGTATCGAGAGCTTTATCACTCGGGGCTTAGCGAGTACGACCAGGTATGATACGGTCGTTTCCTGAGCTTTGGGTGGAACGTTTTTCAACACCGGGAATGTGATGCCGTTAGCGAGATCAGGCGGAACGTCGACGTGCTCGGTCTTCATCTCTTCTTTACCCTTTTTGCAATCACAGTAGGTGACCTCCCCCGTGGCTGCGTTGATCTTGACGTCCATCCGTTCTGGGAAGGACGGACCTTTCTGAACATGATGATCGCTGATCACCTTGAAAAACTTCTTTTGGGAGAACACAGTCTGTTCGTCATCTACTGAGCCGTCACGGAAACGGTAAACAACATGTACCCGCACCAGATCTCCTCGCACAACCTCCATAACGTCGCCTCCGGCAATGGGCTTGCCTGACGGATCACGCAAAATCAGAAACCCGTGGCTGGAGCCCTCAAGGTTCGTCACTGCGATAGGTTCGGCGACACCGGCAATGCTCAAGCAGAGCAAAAGAACAAGGAAGCGCAGATTCACCCTCAAATGGTAGCCAATAGCAAACGTGCGTTACAAAACAGCAACAGCCGGTGGCCCGATTGAAAAAGACCGAACAGCTTCGGACCGCGCAGCATCTTAACGGCATGGTGAACAAACTGGTCGCTTTAGTAACGGGCGCGAACAAAGGAATCGGCCTGGAGATCGCAAGGCAATTGGGAGCAAAAAGTATCGCGGTAGTTGTTGGAGCGCGCGATGAAGAAAAAGCTGCTAACGCTGCGTCAATGCTGAAAGGCGAAGGCGCTGATGTTACACCTTTGAGGCTCGACGTTACGAAGGAATCTGACATAGACGGCGCGGTCGCATTCCTGCAGGAAAAGTTTGGCCGCCTGGATATTCTAATCAACAACGCCGGCTTTACCGATGTTGGTACAGGTAACTCTTCTCTTCAAATGTTTCGAAGCGTCTTTGAGACGAACGTGTTCGGGCCTTACGCTCTCACCAAAGCCTTGCTCCCGCTGTTGAAGGCCAGCCCGGCAGGACGGATTGTAAACCAGTCGAGCGTATTGGGCTCCCTGAGCTCCATCAGCAAAGGCCAAGGGGGAGCATTTACAGCACCGGCTTATACGTCCTCTAAAGCTGCGCTGAACATGCTCACGGTAGTAACGGCGCTTGAGTTGAAGGGCACGAAGGTCAAAGTAAACGCGGCACATCCGGGATGGGTCCAAACGGATATGGGTGGCGCAAATGCTCCGTTGAGCGTTGAGGAGGGAGCTAAGACTGCCGTCGATCTAGCCCTGATTGGAGAGGATGGAC
>CALMAV010000153.1:1664-3780 GCA_937859895.1 uncultured Bryobacterales bacterium
GGATGGACCCACCGGAGCATTCATGCATAAAATGCGACCACTGCCCTGGTAAGTCACACTCTAGTGATGAGAGCGACGCTGCCGCTTCTGGCGAACGCTATTTATCAGATGGGCTACTGCATAAATCACCAACGCAGCCCCAGTGATGATAAAGAAAGTGTGATAGTCGAACGTGAGGGCGAAGTAGAACTGCCCTAGTGCAAACACCCAGAAGCAACTCTCTGCGATGGATGCTTGTAACCAGCGCGCTGTTTTGCCGGCAGAGGGCAGACGCGGGGTGACCGCCGGAAATAGCCGGGGTACCGCGCGCTTATATGTCCCATAGCTTTCTGGTTGGCTTTGAGTCAATGCGTCCTCTTCTCGCAATATCAGCCGAAGATAAAAGAGTATGGTGACCGCGATCAGAAGGATCCAGTTAGGAAAGCGTGCTAACACGCCAATTCCGACAACCAGCAGAATACAGCCCAGGTACAGCGGATTTCGAACGTAACGGTAAGGCCCGTCGGCCACCACTCGATCCGAGTGTAGCGTCATGTCATGCACAACATTCGCCTTCAGATAGGCTGTTGCCCAAGTACGAAGGGCCGCTGCTACAGCGATAATCAGTGCTCCAATACTGATGAACAATTGGATGAGTTCGCGCGTCGGGTGTCCGGTCAGAATGGCAAGGAACTGGGCCGTTATCAGCCTCGAATGCCCTAGCCTCGCTTCGAAGCCAACTAGAAAGATCCCTACAAAGATAAAGAATCGGTAGCGGAATTCAAAGTTGGTGGCGCGCATCAATGAATCAGCGTAGCTCTGCTGGAGCACGGCGGCGAACCTCGAATGAGGAACGGCACCCGTCTAGCTGGATTACCGTACTGTCTCACGCATACTTAAATCAATCATGTCCAGTGACAGAGTAGCCACCTCCCTTCCTGAAGTGCAGGGAAGTGTGGGGATAAGCCATGCCGGCTGGTGGCGGCGAATGCTAGCCTTTGGCGGGCCGGCTTACCTGGTCAGCGTCGGCTACATGGACCCAGGTAACTGGGCTACCGACCTTGAGGGCGGCGCTAAGTTCGGCTACAGCCTGCTTTGGGTGTTGGTGCTGTCAAACCTGATGGCGTTGCTCCTGCAAACGCTAAGCACCCGCCTCGGCATTGTCACGCGGCTTGACCTTGCACAGGCCTGCCGTGACGAGTATCCAGCTCCCATATCGTTCCTTCTCTGGCTCATGGGCGAGCTTGCCATCGTAGCTTGCGACCTGGCTGAAGTTCTCGGTGCGGCAATCGGGCTTAACCTGCTGTTTCACATTCCGCTTCTCATCGGAGTATTGGCGACGGCCGCTGACACGCTTCTTCTGCTGTGGTTCACCAGCTTGGGAATCCGCTTTATCGAAGCATTTGTGCTGGCGCTAATTGCCGTTATCGGAGGATGCTTCGCTGTTGAAATACTGTTCGCCCACCCGCAGGCAACGGAAGTACTTCACGGCTTGGTGCCTCACCTGAACGCGAGCAGCTTATATATAGCCGTGGCAATCTTCGGAGCTACTGTAATGCCGCACAACCTGTACCTCCACTCCGCATTGGTGCAAACACGCCAGATTGGATTAACTGATTCGGACAAAGCGCAGGCCTGCCGCTTTAATCTTCTGGACTCGACGATTGCGTTGAACGGTGCACTCTTTGTCAACGCAGCCATACTGATCATGGCAGCGGCGGTTTTCTTCAAACGCGGCATTGTTGTGACCGAGATTCAGCAAGCGCACCAACTGCTTTCACCCCTTTTGGGCACAACCGTCGCGAGCCTACTGTTCGGCTTGGCCTTGCTGGCCTCCGGCCAATCTTCCACGTTGACCGGAACCATGGCTGGCCAGATTGTTATGGAAGGCTTCCTGCACTTCCGAATGCAGCCCTGGCTGCGCCGAACCATCACTCGTGTTCTGGCAATCACCCCGGCCGCAGTCACTATCTACTTGGCAGGGGAGGAGGGCAGCTACAAACTCCTGATCTTAAGCCAGGTCATCTTAAGCTTGCAGCTGCCCTTTGCCGTTGTTCCTTTAGTTCATCTGACCGGAGACGCCAAACGTATGGGCCGATTTGCGAATGGCCCTATGCTGAGAACGGCTGCTTGGTTC
>CALMAV010000154.1 GCA_937859895.1 uncultured Bryobacterales bacterium
GCTCCAGGCAGAGTGGGCCGAGCTTCCACGGCGCGCATTCAAACACGGCGATGCTGAAGACGGTAAACACCCAGGCAAACCGCAAGCTCAGCTGACCAGCAGGCAGGGCGCGCATTGCGGTGCGGCGATTCCGGCTGTCGATGGGCGCGTCGAGTATGCGATTAAACGTCATAGCAGCCGAACGCGCCGAGACCATGGCAACAATGATGGAGGCAAATCTCCAACCCAAACGGGAGACGGCAAAACTGCTTTCCCGCCAAGCAAGAAGCGCACCTGTCAAAGCAAACGGCAGCGCAAACACAGAGTGCTCGAACTTAATCATTTCGAGAGTCAGGCGCAAGCGTCGCCAAAAGCGGGTCATAGAAACGAGGACGCTACCATTTTAGGAGATGCGCGAACCGTGCCGTTTGGCTTAAGAGATGGACACCGAGGACCTACAGCTTCTTCTCCAACGCGTTCGGGATGGTGAAACGCCTGTCCATTCAGCATTGCAGGAACTCCGTGACCTGCCATTTGAGGATTTGGGCTTCGCCAAAGTAGACCATCACCGTGGGTTGCGCCAAGGTATGCCGGAGGTGGTCCTCGGAAAAGGCAAGCAGCCGGAACAAGTAGAGGCAATTGCGGCTGCGCTACTGGCGAAGTCGCCGAATCTGCTGATTACGCGTGCGAGCGCCGAGATGGCTGAGCGGGTGAAGAACTTGGATGGTGAAGCAGAATACTTTCCTGCCTCAGGCGTACTGCGGGTCTGGCGCGATCGCACCCTTAAAGGAAAAGGCACCATCGCTGCCATCTGTGCCGGCACCAGTGATCTTCCAGTGCTGGAAGAAGCGCGACTCACTGCGGAAGTAATGGGCAACACGGTGGATGCCATCTACGACGTTGGCGTGGCAGGGATTCATCGTTTGCTCGATCAGCGGCACCGGCTGGCGAACGCGCGGGTAGCGATCGTTTGTGCCGGTATGGAAGGCGCGTTGCCCAGTGTGGTTGGAGGACTTGTTTCGTGTCCCGTGATTGCTGTTCCTACCAGCGTTGGTTACGGAGCTAGTTTTGGCGGACTTGCGGCGCTGCTCGGCATGTTGAATAGCTGTTCGAGTAACGTGACAGTTGTAAACATCGACAACGGCTTTGGTGCCGGATATGTGGCGAGCCTAATCAACCGGCTCTGAGCGAGCGCTATCCGCGACGAAGCTTCTGCAACCGTTCGCCGGCAGCGTCCAGTGTTTCTTTGCGCTTAGCAAAACAGAAGCGGATCAGGTGAGCGCCGTCCGCCAGATCACGAAAGAAGCTGGAACCGGGCACAGCAGCGACGCCAATCTCCTCTACCAGATGCTTAGCAAAGGCCACATCACTGGGGAAATCAAAGGGCGAGATGTCACACATCACGTAGTAGGCGCCCTTCGGCAGATACGTCCGCAGGCCGACGCTCTCCAACATAGCCACAGTTTCGTTGCGCTTTTCTTCGTAGGTGGTGGCAAGCTCTCTGAAGTATGCGTCCGGAAGATTTAAGGCCGTGATGCCCGCTTGCTGCAGGGGCGCGGCTGCTCCAACAGTTAAGAAGTCATGAACTTTACGAATAGAGCCGGTCAGCGCAGGGGGAGCAATTACCCATCCGACACGCCAGCCCGTAACAGAGAATGTCTTGCTTAAACTGTTGACCAGAACGCAGCGGTCACGCAGGCCCGGAAGCGTAATGGGCGGAACATGCCGCTGGGTGTCGAACAGGATGTGCTCGTAAATCTCATCGGTGATCAGAAGGCAGTCAAACTCCTGGCACAGATCGCCGAGAAACGCTAACTCTTCTTGCGAAAAGACATGGCCGGTCGGGTTGTTGGGTGTGTTTAGGATTACTGCCCGGGTGCGTTCACTGAAGGCCGCTCGAAGCTCAGCCCGGTCAAAGGTCCAGTCCGGAGGATTCAGCCGGACAAAGCGTGGAACCGCACCGCTCAGCTGCGAATCAGGCCAGTAATTCTCGTAGAACGGTTCGAACAGCACAACTTCATCGCCGGCATTCAGTAATGCGAGCAGGCTGGCGATCATGCCCTCAGTAGAGCCGCAGCAAACAGTTATCTCGCGCTCCGGGTCGATGTCGAGTTGGTAGAAGCGTCGGTAGTAGTCACGCAGTGCTTCACGAAAAGGCTTCGAGCCCCACGTAATTGCATACTGATTCACATCGGCCGCGATAGCTTCCTGGGCTGCCTGTTTAATCTCAGCAGGTGCAGGAAAATCAGGGAAGCCCTGCGCCAGATTCACCGCCCCATGCTGAATGGCCAGGCGGGTCATCTCGCGTATGACAGACTCTTTGAACTCGGCTACTCGAAAACTTTGGAATCGATTGACCGGAGCGCTTGTCATCCCGCCATTGTAGCCGTCAATGGTGTACGCCACGGGACAGCTTTCCATGGGCTTGCCGGGTCATTCAGCAGCGTTCGCAAGGTAAGGTTGGTGCGCTCAGCAAGTTGCGGGCGCTTGACTTCAGCCGCCCAGGCCCGGAGACCTAATTCGTAGCTGGCGGCCGCTTCGGGCCAATCGTTGAATGCATTCTGCAACTCGGGGCCGATATCCAGAAGAACCGTTCCAAACTCAGCGGGGGTGATCCAGTCCAGATTAGTGC
>CALMAV010000155.1:0-951 GCA_937859895.1 uncultured Bryobacterales bacterium
GCTTCTCCACAATCTCGAACGTACCCATATCGAACCGCACGGTATGGAAGCCCGCTTGCGCCCAGTGCTTTACAACTCCTGGGAGGCCACTGAATTCGCAGTCGATGAACGGGGCCAGCGTACACTCGCCGAAAAAGCGGCCAAGCTCGGGGTTGAACTTTTTGTCATGGATGATGGCTGGTTTGGCGCCCGCAATGACGACCATGCAGGGCTCGGCGATTGGACCGTTAACAAGAGAAAGTTTCCCAACGGGCTCAATCCGCTGATTTCTTATGTCAACAGTCTCGGCATGGATTTTGGCCTCTGGGTGGAACCGGAGATGGTCAACCCAAACAGCGATCTCTACCGCGCCCACCCTGACTGGGTGATCAACTTCCCAGGCCGTCCGCGTACTGAACTCCGCAACCAGCTTGTATTGAACATGGCCCGAGACGACGTGCGTGAGTACATTTTCAATGTGCTTGACAAGCTAGCAAGTGACTACAAGATCCGCTACTTCAAATGGGACATGAACCGTATCTTCTCCGAACCCGGTTGGCCCGAACAGTCGCCTGCCGAACAGCGGGTACTCTGGGTCAAGTACGTTAAAAATTTGTATAACATCTTCGACCGGCTGCGTGCCAAACATCCGAATCTAGAGTTTGAATCCTGCTCTAGCGGTGGTGGTCGAATCGATCTCGAGATTCTTAAGCGCGTCGAAGAGTTCTGGACTTCAGATAATACCGAAGCTTTTGATCGCCTGCGCATTCAGGAAGGTTTCTCCCAAGCCTACGCGGCGCAGTTCATGTCTGCCTGGGTAACGGACGTGCCTAATATGAACGGTCGCAGCACGCCGCTAAAGTTCAGATTCCTGGTGGCCATGCAGGGCGCACTCGGTATTGGCGCAAACCTGAACAAGTGGACTGCTGCCGATACCAGGCTCGCAACCGATATGGTTGCCTTGGATAAGCG
>CALMAV010000155.1:961-6889 GCA_937859895.1 uncultured Bryobacterales bacterium
ACGCGGCAATCTCTACCGTCTGCTCTCGCCACGCGTGAGCGATACAACAGCCAACCAGTATGTTTCAGCCGACGGCAAGGAAGGAGTGCTCTTTGCCTTTCGACATTCGCAGGAGTATGGTACTCAGCCGCCTTTCATTCGACTGGAAGGGCTCGATCCAAAAGCGACGTATCGACTGGAAGCCATCGATGATCATCTGCTGAACAAACAACCTGAACTCAGCGGTGCGTACCTGGCTAGCCATGGCCTGAATCTAAAGCTGACCGGAGACTTCGATAGCACCGCCGTTCTGCTCCATCGCGTCCAGTAAGGGGCAGCGGGCGCATCTCCAGCATGTTGCGGAGTCAATACGTGGAACTACCGTGGGTGGTATTTGCAACTGCGTCGAAATAGCGAAGTCTAATGTGTGGCGGCAGCTCCTCCCAATGAGAGGTGTCACTGCACAACAAAGGTAGGAATACAGACTATGGCGTCTAAAATGAATTCGATCAATGATCTGATGATCAACGGATTGACTTACGTATTGGATTTTGAAAATAAGGTTTCGGCTCAGGCCAGCAAGATGGCTGAGGCCTCCACGAACCCGGAAGTAAAACAGGTATTCCAACAAAGCGCCAGCAAGGGCCAAGAATACGCTCAGCGCGTCCAGCAAGTATTTGAAAAGCTGGGACAGCCCGTGCAGACCAATGAGAACAAGATTGCCCAGGCAATGATCGGCGAAGTCCAGGAGATGATTTCGAACACGGATGCGTCGCCGGTGCGCGATGCTGCGCTCATCGTAGCTGCTAACCAGATGCAGCTCTATAGGATTGCCGTATACGGCTCGCTTGAGCATTTTGCTCAGTTGCTTGGTAAGTCTGACGCAGCACGACCTCTGACGCAGAACTTGGAAGATAGCAAAGGCGGAGACGCAAAGCTGACCAAGATTGGCGAAGAGAACGTTAACAAGCAAGCTGCTGCAACGGCCTAGTTAGCAGCTCAACTCGGCCTAGCTCCCGAGAGAATCAAACGCCTACCGGTTGGCAGAAACAGCGCCATGGTAGGCGTTTCTTTTTGGTTCACAGAGAACTTTGCGTCTCGACAGTTTGCCGAAGGCACCGGCTCTATTCACCGTATTAGCTAACTTACTCCGAGCCAGCGCGCGGAGCCCAGAATCATCACCAGCGTCAGACCAGCTATTACGAACTCGCCTACTGCACCCACGAAAAGCGGCTTCAATCCTTGTTTCCGCAACTGTCCGAAGTTGGTTTGCAAACCTACTCCGGCAAAGGTCAGCAAAAAAGCCCACCGTGAAAGGTTGGCAATGCTCGTCATCTGCCCCTTAGAAAATACTCCAAACGTTGCCAGCAGCGAGATCAGCAGAAAGCCAAGCACAAACTTTGGGAATTTGTTCCACAGGAAAATGGCTTTGCTTCCTTCAAAAACTCTCTGGCTCTTTCGGGCCCAGTAGATTGCGTACCCTAGCACCACAAAGCCAATGGTTGCATTACGCGTCGTCTTAGCCAGAATTGCGAACTTTGCTGCCGTGTCCGAATACAACGCACCGGCTGCGGTTGCTTCCGCTGTGTTATCAACTGCCAAGCCGGCCCACAACCCAAACGCATGGTCAGACATACCCAATGCGTGTCCAATCGCCGGAAACGCAAGCAAGCTAAATGCTCCCAATGCAAGAATTGCCGCTATGGCGTAGGACGAGTCTTCGTCATCAGCGCCGATGGCTCCTTTCGGGGCGACAATCGCCCAACCGCCGCAGATCGAGGAGCGAATGGCCAGCAGTGAAGTCAGCTTCGGACTGAGTCCCAACCACCTGCCCAGCAAGCTCATCAGCAAAATGGAGATTCCAAGTTCAATGGCGACAAACAGCAGACTGGCACCGCCCAGCTTGAACACGTCCCCAAGCAGGAACCGAACGCCCAGAAAGACGATGCCCAGCTTGAGAAAGAATTCGTAAGTGGCGACGCCTGGCCGAAAGATGGATGGTACGCCAATCAGATTCGAGATCAAAGCGCCAAAAAAGATCGCCCAGAGGACGTACTCAATATTAGGGAGGTGCAGATGATGGGCTTTTCCGTAACTCGTGATTGCCTGCTCCGTTAGTTTGCCGGCCCATCCAATTAGGGCCAGCAGTAAGACTCCAGGTACTAACCGAAGCGTAGACAAAACGGGTGACGACGGCTTTGCGATCGGCGGGTGAACAAGTGTGCTCATAGCTGGCTACCAGGGAATCCGCGAGATGATGTCAAACTTCACCAGGACAGCAACCACGATTGCCGTAATGACGGAAAGCCAATCTAAAGACAGCTTCGGTTTTTCACTCATGTTCAAGGGTCTGCTGCGATGATACCTAATTCTATGTACAAATAGGTGAATGCGCATATTCGCACATGGGCTGGTGCAGCGAGTTCTGAAATCAGTCGGAGGGGAAAAGGCGTGGAGCCGAAGACGAGAATCGAACTCGTGACCCTCTCATTACGAATGAGATGCTCTACCAGCTGAGCTACTTCGGCCTTCCCTTAATCTACCGCATGCCCACCCTGAAACGTTCGGAGTTACAGTAAGCTCAGCCATTGCCTGAACTCCCCGAAGTTGAAACTGTTGTCCGCTCCGTTTCGCCCTACATCACAGGGCAGCGGATTCTGGCCGCGACGCTCTTATCGCATCGAGTTACGCGCGGCGACCACGCTCTTACCGCGGCTGCTCTGGCAGGCAAAACGGTCGAAGCTGTTGGCCGGCAAGGAAAGCAGATCCGCGTTGAGTTGAATGGTGGACTTCTTTATATTCATCTCGGAATGACTGGCAAGCTGCTGTGGAACGCGCAGCCCGGCAAGTACACCCGTGCTTTCCTGACATTTGAGAACGGCCTTCTTGTTTATGACGACACGCGCATGTTTGGCCGGGTTGAATACTTCACCAGCGCGCCGGAACTGATCTCCCGTGTCGGCCCTGACGCGTTGACGGTCAGCTTCCCCAGCTTCTACGAGCGACTGCAGCGCTTCCGCGGTCCTATCAAGCCGGTTCTGCTGAACCAGACCTTCATCTCGGGCGTCGGCAACATCTATGCCGATGAAGCTCTGTTTGCTTCAGCCATTCATCCGAAAACGCCCGCTCGCCGTTTGTCCCGCCAACGAGCCGAACGCCTCCATCAGCACCTGCTCGCAATCCTGCACGTTGCCATCGAGTTCCGTGGTTCGTCCATCTCCGATTACGTAGACAGCGATGGCGCTCGTGGCTCCTTCCAGACTCTCCACAACGTGTACGGACGCGAATCGGAGGCTTGCCCAAAGTGTGCGAGACCCATCCGGCGCATCGTGCTAGGCCAGCGGGGAACTCACTACTGTCCCCGCTGCCAACGTGTCTGAGCGGGCTCGGCTTCCGGTTCTTCCCTAACAGACTGCCGCACCATGTCAACAACATCGGCTACCGCCTTCATTGCCTTCACGTCATGCACGCGCACAATATGGGCACCGTTCATGATGCAGGCTGCTACGGCACCCGCGGTTGCGAACTCCAAGTCGACCGGCTCCTCCTTCTTCAGAAAGGATTTCCTGGAAGGGCCAATGGCAATCGGCACATCGAACTCCCGCAACTTGCCAAGTTCAGCGATGATCTGGGCATTCTGCTCGCGACGCTTACCAAAGCCAAGCCCGGGATCGATCACCAGTTGGTGCTTCTGGACCCTGGACTGCCGTGCACGATGCAGCGCTGCTTCTAAGTCGATTCGTATTGACCGCATCAGATCCTTGATCGGCGGTAAGCCTGCCCAGGTCTCCGGAGTACCCCGCATGTGATTGATGATCAACCCGGCATCGTACTTGGTGACTACTTTCGGCAGCTGCAGATCCAGCATTACACCGCTTGGATCATTGATGATCTCGGCTCCGTGTTCCAACGCTTTTTCAGCCACGCCTGACTTGTAGGTATCTACCGAGATAGGAACTGCCAGACGGCCCTTCAAGCGCTTCAGCACCGGCACCAGCCTGCGTAATTCTTCCGCTTCAGAGATCCTCTGCGAACCCGGTCGTGTAGACTCGGCGCCGATGTCGATGATGTCGGCGCCAAAGTCTTCAAGTTCTAATGCCCGCGCGAATGCCCGGTCCGGGTCAGCGTACTTGCCGCCATCGGTAAACGAATCCGGCGTTACATTCAAAACGCCCATCAGCAGCGTTCGCTCGCCTAAAACAAGCTCCCGCTTTTGCAATTTCCAGCCATAGCGCTTTTCCATTCTGCATTCAAAGTTTCCCAGATGCGCGCATGGCTTGAGGTGCTTGCGTAGTCTTCACGGGACTTGCAACATCCTTAACCGCGAGCCTTACGGTTGCCATTGCCTTCCTGGCCGACCCTAACTGCTCGTTCAGATAATCGCCTACTGAGGGATTCCGCGTTCGCAATGTTTCCAAGTGCAAGTCGCTTAACTCGGGCGAACACTCATTGAGCGGTCCACCCCAGGATGCACGCGCACCCCGCAACAAGTCTTGCATCATCTTGAGAGTCATCTGCTCCAGTACCGCCGAAAGAACATTGCCCGACAACCCGCTAGCTCGCAACGCCTGTTGCGCTGTCATCAGAAGCGGCAAGGGCAGTGCCGTCGTCAGCAGTTCAGAGGCAAACAGGTAGTCTTTACTACCGGGCTTCACCTCATCCGAGCGGGCGCCGTTTCGCTCCAGAAATCGTCGCATCTGCCGCACTGCCTTTGACGATCCCTCTACTGCAAACCAATCCCGCTGCAGGGTCGGCAATCTCATCGCCGTAGCAGTGGAAGCTCCGGCCATTGCCAGTGGGCGCAATGCGTCGGTAGTAAGCCAGCTCTCGCAGAGCACAAAAGATAAATCTTTCAGCACCAATTCGGAGGCGCATAAGCCTTCCACCATTTGCGGTACTGCACTATCAGGCAAGTACATGAGGATTAGGTTCGCAGCCTGCAGATCCTCAAAATCATCGACCGCATAGCCGGCTCGAAGCATGTTAGAAAGTCTTCTTGCTACACGCATACTGGCCGACTTAACCGGCCCAAGTTCTTCTGCCAGCTTCGGCAAACGAAGAACAGATGATGATGTCGAGCTACCCTCGACTACCAGTCCGAGTTGCGATTGCTTCCTCATACACGCCGCTCGCTTTCAGAGATTTAATTCGGTCACGAAACTGAGCTGCCTTTTCAAACTCAAATACCTTCGCTGCTTCGCGCATCTTTAGCTCGAGTTCGCTGATCATTGCGTCCCGCTCTGCCGGCGTTAACTCTACAGTGGGCTCCGGCTCTAGCTCGAGTGGCACAGTGACATAATCACCCTCCACAATTGCGACCAGGCTCATATCCAAGGCCTTGATGATGGTCTGTGGAGTAATATGATTCTCTTCGTTGTACGCCCGCTGCATCGCCCGTCGGCGATCCGTTTCGCGCATTGCCCGGCCCATACTATCGGTGATGACATCCGCATAGAGAACGGCTCGTCCTTTCACATTCCGCGCTGCACGGCCAATCGTCTGAATGAGCGAACCACTCGATCGAAGAAAGCCTTCTTTATCGGCATCGAGAATCGCCACCAGCGTCACTTCCGGTAAGTCGAGGCCTTCCCGCAGCAGGTTTACCCCAATCAACGCATCGTAGATACCGCGCCGCAGATCACGCAGAATCTTAATGCGATCAAGCGTGCTCACTTCCGAGTGCAAGTAAGCGCACTTCACCCCTACTTCCGAATAGTACTCAGACAGGTCTTCGGCCATGCGCTTGGTCAGTGTCGTCACCAGCGTTCGCTCATTGTTCTCGACGCGAATGCGGATTTCGTTCAGCAGGTCGTCCACCTGGCCTTTGATGGGACGAATCTCTACTTCCGGATCAATCAAGCCGGTGGGTCGAATGATCTGCTCCACCACAACGCCGGCCGCCTTAGTTAATTCGTACGGCCCCGGCGTTGCTGATACATAAACCAGTTG
>CALMAV010000156.1:0-1939 GCA_937859895.1 uncultured Bryobacterales bacterium
CCTCAGTTTTCAGAAGCGGGCCATTGATCGACGCCTTTCCCTCAACGAGCGCGTCGAAGGCAGGCCGTACTTCCGGATCCGGCTCGATGAACGGAGCCAAGTTACCGTAGCGTACATTCTCGAAGCTTAAGGTTGCGCGAGTGGGATAGTTTCCATTCAGATGAGAAAGCCCAGCAGCACGAATGCGGCTCTTCGCTATGTCAGAATCGAAGCGGAAGTTCAGATCCTGGCCCGTGGTACGGGCATTGAACTCGGCACCTCCCAAGTTTAGAGTGCCCACCCTTAGATTCTTGGTAGAGGCATCAGCTGTCAGTTGCGAGAAAAGCAACGTTTGCTTGCCCGCCTGTTCGCGTACATCAGCTGCAAGGTCAGCAGCAAGTCTTACTGTTCCATCGAGCCCGGGCTTAACTTGCTCCACGTGCTGCAGCTTGGCGAGGCGAATATCGGTACTGTCAACTTTTAGCCGAAGCGAGCCGGTTTGGAGGCTGTCGCTTGGATGCGCAAATGAACCGGTAAGTGTAAGACTGCCGGCTGGAACGTCGAGTTGCACGGACGGGACATCAATAGCAGTTGGGGTATACCGAACCTGACCAGCTAAACGGTTTAACGGCTCCTGATACACATTGGCACGAGTCAAGGCAAATTGCAGACTGGCATCCGGGGCATTCAGCGTGCCGGAAACATGAGCTTTGGCAGAGAGAGATCCGCGAACCGGCAAGGTTCCCTGACCTGCTATCTGTAGTGCCTTCTGGACCAGTAAGTTTTCAACTTGTGCATCCGCGGTTGTGGCGTGATCGCCGGCGAGGGAAGTATCTCCATTGACCTTGATATTCGATCCGGCAAAGTTAGAGGCCAGATCGTAGTTCACCCGATTGTTGTTGGTACGAGCGGTTGCAGTCAGATCCCCAGCATCCTGGTTCCCGACCCGCAATCCACGCGCAGACAGATCAGCATTGACATTTGCAACGCTAAACTCAGTTTGTTTGCCAGAAGCGCGCAAGTCTCCAGCGGCATCTGCTGTCAATTGAATTAGTCCGGCCACGCCTGGCGATTGCTGCTGCAAACGAATGATGTTACTCAATTGCACGTCCGTACTTGCCAGGTGAACCTCCGCATGCCCAACCGAGAAGCTGTCACGGGGATGGCGGAACGTTCCGTTACCGTTGATTCGACCGTTAGCTGCCGCCAGTTCCAGGCGCGATAAGGTGATCAGCTGATCTCCTAAAGTGACGTCGGCAAACAGGTGATCAATCGGCTGCCCATAGGCACTCGCAGCTGTCACTTGCAGGCTGGCAGCGCCAAGTGGATTGCCGTAGGTTCCGTTCACGTGCAAGTCAGCATTCAGGTTGCCAGTTGCCGGAATTGAGCTTTCGCCAGCCAGCGCCAGCAGATCCGCTAGATCCCCGTGTCGCAAAGCCAGGTTTGCTGTTAGGGGAGAACGCGGTAGAGGGCTCCACTTGTGTAGCCCGATATTAGCGTCAAAGTTGGTGGAGAGCGCGCGACGGGTTAGCAGGCCGTTTTGGATCTGAGCGCCTGATGGCGAAGCGTGCAGGTCGGCGGCAAGACGGTCAAACGATCGCCCTTCTACAGCAAAGCGAGTAAGGTCCAAGTGACTGTCGATAACTGGCGCAGCAAGGTTTCCGTTGATCTGCCCCACCAGTTCTGCCGTCCCGCCTTGCAAGCTGACCGGCAGGCTCGTCTGTGGTTTGGCCGCGCCGAAGTTAGCTGCCGGCAGAAAGTCCTGAAGGTTGCGGGACTGAAGCCGCACATCTAGTTTGCGGTTCAACAAACCACTCAGATCAAGGCGCGAATTCGGCATCGCGATGTAGGAGGAGCCAAAATCGACCGTGTCTCGAGCACCCGAATAGTCGGCGAACAAACGTCCGCTCACCGGTACACCGAGCCGCTCAGGTGCGATTGCTAGACGAGCTGCCGCCGT
>CALMAV010000156.1:1949-2813 GCA_937859895.1 uncultured Bryobacterales bacterium
ATACCCGGTCGTGCCCTTTGCTTTCAGATCGCCGCGGGCAGTTATGGTGCCGTTTATCGTGCCGTCATACCCAAGCCGCTTGCCCGTGAAGGAGGACGCCATCAGCGGCAAAGAAAAGTTCCGTAGATTGCCTTCGACGCTCAAATTCTGTAGCTTCTCAATGAGGATCTTCGCGGCAAGAGAACCGCCAAACGCATTGAGCTTGAGACCGTCAAGGCTGATGAGGTACGGGTCCGCATGGAAGGGGGAGCTTATGCCAACGTTCGAAAGCTTTGTAGTGCCGCTTCGGATTGACAAGTCCCGTGACTGTAATTCGCCATTCACAGCATAATTATTCTGTGCATCGAGCCGAGCGGTTCCCTTACCATCCAGCACGCCCGCCGCTTGTACACCGGCAACCTTAAATAAGGGGAGCAGTTCGTTCAGCGCAAATCTGGAGTTGAACTGAACAGCTGAGTTGTGCACGCGATCAAGCGAGCCACTAGCCTCAAGGCTTGTCCCACCTAAGTTGGCATGTGCGCTGCTGATCTGAACGACATCCGTGTTGCTATCGAGCGCAGCGGTAATGTCTGCGGTCAAAGTCTTCGGGGAGGGTTTCGCAACCGTGTCGATAGGCAACGCAAAGCTCGTCTGCATCTCCGGAAGAGAGACATTCGCTTTCAGGTGAACATTGATCAGTGGCGCCTTCATATTGCTGACTGCAGCATCAACAGCTATCTGTGATTGCGCAGTGCTGAGCGTAACGTTCGAAAGCCGAATTGAGTCCCGGTCGATCCTGACCGGAATATTGACATGAACGCCCAAAGCCGGATTCGGGGCAGCCGCCAGTAGAAGCGGATCAATCTGTACGTTGCCCTGGTATCC
>CALMAV010000157.1 GCA_937859895.1 uncultured Bryobacterales bacterium
CCACTATATAGCGGACAAATCGAGGGTGTAGGGCCACGATACTGCCCGTCGATTGAAGACAAGATCGTTAAGTTTCCGGACAAGCTGCGGCATCAAATATTTCTTGAGCCTGAGGGCATCGACACCAATGAAGTGTATGTGAACGGCATGTCTACCAGCATGCCTATCGATGTACAGGCCGCCATGATTGCATCAATACCGGGCCTAGAGAGTGCCGAGATGGTGCGTCCAGGCTATGCCATTGAGTACGACGCCGTGGATCCGCGCGAGTTAACGCACGGGTTGGAGGTGAAATCCATAGCCGGGCTGTTTCTTGCCGGGCAAATCAATGGAACATCGGGTTATGAGGAAGCAGGCTGCCAGGGGCTGATTGCCGGGATCAATGCAGCGCAGAGCGTTTTCGGCCAGCCCGCGTTCGTGATCCCGAGAAGCTCGGGCTATACGGGCATTCTGGTAGACGATTTGGTAAGCAAAGGTGTGGATGAGCCGTATCGGATGTTCACTTCGCGGGCTGAGTTTCGGCTGCATCTCCGTATCGACAATGCAGATGCACGACTGACTCCATTTGCGCGCAAGCTGGGACTCGTTTCTGAAGCGCGGTGGGCAGCGTTCATGCAGAAGCATGAGCAAGAGCAGCTGATTCGCGGATTGTTGGAGAAGGCTCGTGCACGAGAGCTTCCTATCGAAGTTGGGACAGAGACGGCGACCGATAATCCAACGCTGTCAGTTTGGCTGAGGCGGCCTGAGGCGAAGATTGAGCGCTTAGAGCAGTGGATCGCAGCGCGACTGGGGCAGGATCTCCAACACGGAGTTCTAACAACAATAGAAACAGAGCTGAAGTACTCCGGCTATCTATCCCAGCAGGAAAAGCAAATTCAGCGTTTGCAAGATTCCGAGCAGCGCACGATACCGGCGAATTTGGCCTATGAGGGTATACCAGGGCTCTCGAATGAGGTTCGGCAGAAGCTAGGCCGCGTGCGTCCGGTGACTTTAGGGCAGGCAAGCAGGGTACCGGGAGTGACGCCGGCGGCAGTGGCTGTGCTGGATATGTACTTGAATTTGAACTGACGTTCCACGTGGAACGAGCAACACCGCCAAGTTCGTGTAGGCGGACGAGTAGATCAAAGCGGGAGCACCTACAAGCGTAGCCATTGAGCATGACGACTCCACTCCACAAAGCTTGTTGCGGACGCTGAACAGCGAGGAGGATCACTACTTAAACTTTTCAAATCGTTGACCCGGTACAGGGAGCGTTCAGGCATTCAAAGCGAATCCATTGCGAGACCGCATTTATGGACGTCAATCGGCGGATTGAGCCGGTAAGCATGGAGCACCTACTCCTCGCATTGGCAAGTGCCCCATTCAGTACCGCCTCCAACACCTACTCTGTTCCACGTGGAACAAGCGATTGTCTTGATCTGTGTTCATCTCCGTTCATCTGCGGCTATAAACCAAATAAATAGCCGTGCTAGCATCGTGCTCGTACAGTGGCGCGGGTTATTTCGATTGCTAATCAAAAAGGTGGGGTCGGCAAGACCACTACCGCCATCAATCTTGCTGCTGCGCTCGCTGCGTCTGAACTTCGTGTTCTCCTGATTGATTCCGATCCACAAGGCAACTCCACTACCGGGATTGGAATCGAAAAGCTTCCTGATCGGCCTACGCTCTATAATGTCTTGCTGGGTGAGTCTGACCTTCTATCCTCAATCATTACAACGGCTTACGAAGGCTTGTCCCTGCTTCCCGCTGACCAGAATCTAGTTGCCACCAACCTCGATCTGGTCAATGCCGATGGGCGGGAGCACCGATTGCAAGTTGCGCTCCAAGCAGCGAAGTCCGATTTCGATTACATCGTCATTGATTGCCCCCCGGCGCTCGACCTGCTTACGATTAATGCGTTGGCCGCCTCCGATAGCGTTCTTATCCCAATCCAGTGCGAGTTTTTCGCCCTGGAAGGCATCTCGCAACTTGTGGACACCATCGATCGCTTGAAAGAAGCGTTTAACCCGGCTTTAGCTGTCGAAGGCGTCCTGCTGACCATGTACGATGACCGGACCAACTTAACCAGGCAGGTGGAAGCCGACCTTCGAGAGTTCTTCGGCAAGGAAGTATTTAAGACCGTTATTCCGCGTAGTATTCGTCTAGCGGAGGCGCCCAGCTTCGGCAAAACTATTTTGACCTATGATCCTCGCTCACGCGGGGCCGAGGCTTACATCCAACTAGCAAAGGAGATCTTGGCCCATGCCAAAAGAACCAAACCGGGTACCCCGCAAGGTGCTGGGCAAGGGATTATCGGCGTTACTCCCCGCTAGGGCGCCCGCAGCAAGCCGAGCGCAGGAACACCCCAGCGCTGACGAAGGGGCCCCAGCAATTGAAGCGCCGCCCGAGTCCTTTGGAACGCTTCAAAACCTGGTGGTTGATTCAATTCAGCCCAATATCGAGCAGCCCCGAACAGAGTTCGATGAGAACCGCATCCAAGAACTATCGCAATCGATCCGCAGTAACGGCTTACTTCAGCCCATTACGGTGTCTCCACTCGGGGGCGGCCAGTATCGGATTCTAGCCGGCGAGCGGCGCTGGCGTGCTGCCAAGCTGGCTGGGCTCACTTCCCTTCCGGCGATTGTGCGCAGTGTTGAGCAGCAGCAGTCGCTGGAACTGGCGCTCATCGAAAACATTCAACGTGAGGATCTAAACTCGATCGAGATAGCCAATGCTTTTCAGCGCTTAATAGACCAGCACTCGCTTAGCCACGAACAAATCGCTGAGCGGACGGGTAAAGAGCGGCCTACCATCAGTAACTTTCTTCGCCTGTTAAGGCTGCCGCAAATGGTGCAAGATTGCCTTGTTCGGAATGAGATTAGCTCCGGCCATGCTCGCGCTATTCTCGCCTTACCCGAGCCGGAGCAGCAGATTGAGATCTGCCGCATGATCATCGACCAGCAGCTTTCCGTACGCGCGACCGAGCGCCTGATTAAAGATCTGCTTCATCCGCCCTCGCCACAGCCCAAGCCAGAGAAGGAGGCGCGTGCCGAGACAGAAGGCCCGGCTGCGCTCGATCCAAACATTAAGGCTGCGCTTGATGAGATTGCTTCAAGTCTGGGAACCCGAGTGAAGCTGTTTGCTAAATCTCCGACGCGCGGTCGGCTAGAGATTGAGTACTACTCCCAGGAAGATCTGGATAGGATCTACTCTGTGATTACCAAGCAGTAGATCTGGTGCCGGCGGCAGGAGTTGAACCTGCGACCTACGGATTATGAGACCGTCGCTCTAACCACCTGAGCTACACCGGCGTGTACTTCCAGGGTAGGCAGCCGCGGGGCTTTCTGTCAATGCAGGTCAGTGTTTTGCGAGGACTTAGCAAGGTTAAGTTTTGGCTCCAGCCGATTCGCAGCTTGGAAGGATTGGTTCACCAGATCGAGCGTCCGGTCTGCGCCTAGCCGCGTCAGGTGAATGCCATCAGAGAAATTCGCCTGGTCCTCACGAAATGCACGATACTGATCTGTTGTGAAATCTATTAGCAACGGGTGATCCGAAGTTTGTGCAAGGATCAGGTCTCGGTAGTGGGCAAACGCATCTGGTTTCCGTTGGTAAAGAAGCTCAGCCAAGGGCGGGACAATCAGCACCACTTGCACTCGCCGGGTATGGAGCTCGCGCAGAAGATCTGAATACGCACTCAGCGCCAGCGAATCCACCTCAAAGTCAGCCCGGGGGCGCATGAGACGCACGTTGATCGGGTTAAGCTCGTGCGGATCGTCGAAGTACTGTGTGCCCGCGCCGTCGGTCACCAGCTTTTCCGAATGGAGAGAGCGCCAAAACAGCTCCTTGTAGGCATCCAGCAGACTCTGCGAACCAAGCGCAGCAACATTCTCCTGGCGCGTTAAGGCAACGGTTTGGAACTCGTGGGAGAGAGTGAGCGCCGGGTGAATGAGCAGAAAAACATAGTGCATTGACCCAGATTGCAGAGCCTGGTCCGTAACGGTCTTCTCCTCGACAATGTTGCCTCCATTAAGCGACGCATTGTAGATGTGCACACCCTGCAACCGCCGCGGATTCCAGTTGCTAGTGATGGACGGTCCTAACAGCAGGCCGTCAAAGTTCTCCGGTACATATC
>CALMAV010000158.1:0-4283 GCA_937859895.1 uncultured Bryobacterales bacterium
GGGTTGGTCATCACCAAATGCGCCTGCCACTGGTACGTCTCCCCGGCCGGTGCCAAATTCAGGCCGCGAAGCCGCCAGTTTCTCTACAGAAGAATGTTTTCCGCTCTTATTGGAAGTCTGCAGGCCTTCAATGTCCAGACTGACATCCTCCATAGCATCGTCAGCTGCATCAGGGTGCTTGCCACGCGCACTTTCATCCGAATCGGGCGAGTTCGTTTTAGGGTTATTCGGCGTATTAGTTTTCATCTGAGTGTCTCTCTTTGAAGACCCGTCCGTCCCCCCTCCTGTTACCCTCAATTTTTCCACGGTTAAAGCTGCGTAACAGGTGCTGACCGAAGCGGGTCTCCCTTTTAACATGCAAACTATAAAAGGCGAACTGGCCAGCTTTGAAACCCTGAAGGATCTCAAGACGCTTCTCGCAGCTCCGGGCCCTTGCTTGAGCGTGTATATGCCTCTCAGTACCGCCAGCACCGAGGGCTACAACCCGAATGCAAAGCAGAATGAACTGCATTGGAAGGAAATTCTGCATATGCTGGACGAGCGGGCAACACAGGTTGGTCCTGCAGGTCGCGAGTTGTTGGACTCGGTCGCGGATTGGAGCACTGTTGCGCCAGAAATGACCGGCAATCCTAGAACTCAGGGAAAGTCAGCCGTGGTATTTCGCTCGGCCGATCTGCTCCGAGTTGCTTTTGTCGAGCATGAGGTCACCGACACCGCCGTCCTGGGGCCGCATTTCTATATTCGGCCTTTACTGTCTGAGCTAGTAAAAGATCATAGCTTCTACTTGCTAGCTTTGAGCCAGAAATATACCCGCTTGTTGCACTGCACGCTGCATACTTCGGAAGAAGTTCCATTCCCCAAGGAAGTCAAAACAGATTTTGACGAATGGATGAATCAGGTCAAGCCTGACCACACGGCTGTGAACAATGCGATGACCGGCGGATTCCAAGGCAGTTCAGGCCCTAATGCGCTCGCTCCGAAGGGTGCCGACCAGGATGCGCAAAACACCTACCTTTCCCATTACTACAAGCAGGTGGACAAAGGCGTAAGCAACATCTTGAAGGGCAAAACGGAGCCGTTGGTGCTTTGCGGAGTGCAGTACGAAATTCCCATGTATCGCGACTTAAACACCTATCCGCACTTGGTGTCCGAAGCAGTTCATGGGGCACCAAACGGACTCAAATCCGGCGAGATGCATGCTCGTGCCCTAGAGGCTTTACAGCAGACTTATGCCGGCAAGGTTGACGCGGCTCTAGCCCAGTGGAATCACAAAGTCGGCGGCGGCGCCTCAAGTCGTCTGAAAGACGTCGTCACCGCGGCACATGACGGGCGAATTTTGACTCTGCTCGTATCCGATTCGCAACAGAAAACAGGCGTTTTTGATTCAGCAACGAACAGCGTCAAAGGAAAAGAAACCGGCAGCTCCGAAGATGAAGATCTAGTGAATGATGCAGCAGTCCAAACCATTCTGCACGCCGGCAACGTACTAATCGCACCTCACAGCAAGATGCCAAACGGCAGCGCGCTCGCGGCAATCTTTCGCTATTAAGAGCCTCACGCGGGATAGAGACTGCTACTGGACTTTTGGCGGCAGTCTCTGCCTTCTATCCTGTTCTGGCAACGCTTGGGGGCAAGCGATGAACAGCAATGTAAGAGCATTCTCCTCTAACCTGGAACTGCACGGGGATCACATGATTCAAGCGGTCCCTCCCACCAACGGCGTTATGCAAATCTTGAACCCAAGACAGCAGAGATCGTCACATTGTTAATTAGATTGCGAGTTCTAAGCCTCTAGTTACAAGCCTTACGAGGTCAGCCTTTGCGGACCGCCATAACTACTCCGCTGGACCATACCAGCGGCAGCGTTACGAAATCCGGGCGGTGAGCAAGTTGTTCCATCAACAAAGGGATCTTTGCCGCATGTTCTTCTGGCCAATTGGGCTGCGGCAGCATATCGTCAACCACGTAGAAGCCACCGATTCGTACAACAGCAAGTGCATCGTCCAGGCCCTCATATTTTCCAGGCATTGCATCTGCAAAAACCAGATCAAACGATTGCCGTTCTTGTACCTTGAGGTACTCAAGTCCATCTGACAGCAGCAGCGTCAGCCGGTCATCATTGCCAAGGGCTTGCCGAGCGACGGCTTGCACCGCAGCATCAGTGTCTACGCTAGTAAGTGTCGAGGCTGAGTCCATGCCTGAGAGAAGCCATGCAGTCGCTAACCCCGTTCCTGTTCCCAACTCCAAAAAGTGACCTGCTGGTTTGGAAGCCGCAAGCGCTCTCAGGAGTGTTCCCACCAGTACTTCTGAAGGCATTCCAAATTGGAGTCTATGTGTGGCCTCTCTTATCACGGATGATTGGAGTGGTTCAACGATATAGGCTAAGTCTTCCATCTTTCGAGGGTACTTTGAGTCAAGTTGTGATCAAGGAGCGCCCGTCGTGCCAAACAGCATAGCCTTTGAAACAGCGGGCACTTTCCCGCGTTTTAGCCGAGAGAAACACATGGCAAATGAGAAGCTTTGAACGCCCTACATGATTTAGTGGCTACAAGCAACGATGCGGCTGAGGGCTATGACACAGCAGCTAAGCGTGTTCATGATCAGGAACTCGGGGATCGGCTCGCAGAAATTTCTGACGAGCAGACTCAGGTTGGAGAACACTCAACGGCGGCTCTTTCCAAACTGGGCAAGCAGCCTGGACCGATGTTCATGGCGGCGGCACCATGCATGCCGGAAGCGTTGACCTGGAGCAGAGCTTACGCCTAAGAATGATCCTGAAACGATGAAAGAGTATGTTGCCGGCGGTACCGGAGCTCTGATGAAGAGCAAAGAACAGCGGTGTCCCGCGACCTTGCCTATTTCCGGGACAAGTAAGCACTCTGTGCGGAGAGTGCGTGACTCCTTAATGAACTCGACTGCTCAGATGGCGGAGCAAGGTCAGACCGGCTTCTACCTGACATGGCGTTCCATTCGCTGCCGTGCGCAGATGCTGTGCAACGCTCTCGAGAACCTCATTCTGTTCGTTCTCGAGCAATGTGGAAGTCGAAACCGTCCGACACGAGTTGAGGGCTTCGTCCAGCTCGACGTCAAATAGGCCGGTATTGCGTCGATCGGGTGAGGTGATGTCCCAGGCTTCCAAGATTCTTTGTGCGTGGAGGGCGGCTACCATGATTGTTCCTACTGTCTTTATCGCTCGTTTCGGACCTAATTTAGAGAAAATTTAGTGCGCGTTCCTCATCCGAGATAATCAAACAGGCTCTTTGTTGAAAGGCTCGCATGGGCCGATATGGAGGCTTGTAAAGCAGTCTGGTTACGCGTCATCTCGGTGATGGCAGTTGGCAGGTCAGTATCTTGCAAGGTGCTCATAGAGCCCTGTAAGTTGGCGAGCTGAGAAGCAGCGCTCGCCTTTGCCGTATCGATCCAATTTTGGACATTACCGTAAAAGGCATTGCTGGCCTGCAAATGGTTCGATCCAAGTTTCAAGGCGGAGATGGCGGTCTGGATATTAGCGGTGTTATTGCTGAGAAGTGCTGTGCTCAAGCTGCTCAGCGCAGCAAAGATGTTGTCCGCGGTGGGGACACCGGTTGCATCTCTGTCGTCAAAAATCTGGCCGGCAGTTAAGCTAGCCGAGCGAGTCGCACTATTCCCGTCGGTGATAACACGGGTCGCACCGGCAGTGGAGTTGCTCACAACTCCGTTGACGGCCGTGAGATCGAACGTATAAGGTTGAGTGCCCGGATCATCACCGCCAAAGATGAAGCTGCCACGAACCGACGTATTAGCAATTGAAACCAGCTGCTCTTGCAGTTGCTGCACCTGCTGGCCAAGAACTGCCCGGCTTGTTGCAGTACTCGATAAGGTTAGCCCTTCCGAGCCTAAAGAAGAAACCTTGTCCAAAATACTCGCCGCAGTTTGAAGCGCACCGTCTGCCGCAGTGGCGTCGGAAGTCGCGAGTGTCAGGTTCTTTTGAGTCTGCGTCAGGCTGTCTATTTGCGCATGAAACAGCAGGATAGCGGAAACTGCCGACGGATCATCGGCGGCTTGGCTCACACGAAGCCCCGATGTAATCTGCTGGTTGTTCTTGCTGATCCGGCTCTCGATCGCATTCAAGTTCGAGAGAAAAGTTCCGTCCTGGCCGTGTATTCCGCTAAGCATTGTTGGTTAGTTTTATTGGATTAGGTTCATGAGGTCGCTGGTCATCTGGTTGACTACCGAAATAATCTTTGAGGATGCTTCGTACGCCTTTTGAAACTGCAGAAGTTTCGCTGCCTGAGCATTTAGGT
>CALMAV010000158.1:4293-4518 GCA_937859895.1 uncultured Bryobacterales bacterium
AGATCTGAGAGCGAAGGTTCTCAGCTTGGTTCAGCAAGTCGGTTTGCGTGCTTTGGGTCTGGTTAGCCGCGGAAGACTGACTCCCTAAGTCAGTAGCAATCCCGCTATAGAAGCCCGAGAAAGTCTGCCCATTGAGGTGGTCGGCTGGATCGCTGGATGTTTGCAAACCCGCCAGTTGGTTAGCGGTTCCGTTCGAAACGGTAGTTGCTCCTATTTGGATAGCGC
>CALMAV010000159.1 GCA_937859895.1 uncultured Bryobacterales bacterium
ATGCATACCTTTACAAAGGGTCGAACACCCACTATTCACTGCTTACCTTCGATTGGTCGTCACAACATGGCTTCAACATCGGCGCGATTGTCGGATTCTTTGTTGCTTTTTCATTCGTTATGACGATCGTGACACCTTTCCTGCTTCTCTCTGTAGAGTTCCTAATGCTGCCACCATGGTGGTTTATTTCTATGTCTGTACCAACGGCTCTACTGCTGGGGTTCAAGGTGGGTGTGCCCTTCATTGGAGCTATATTAGTCGTGCTAGCAACTGCCCGACCTGGCGTAAAATCGCGTGGTTCTTCAAAGACCAAGAAGAAGATCGGGAAAAATGGCGTGCCCCAAGAAACTACGTTCATGCAAGCCAGTTGCGAGAGTTCGCTTATAGGAATGAAAAAACCTATTTGATAGATCGGCTTGATAAGCATTATGCTGCGATAGCATCGGGTAAAAACAACCAAGCGGCAAGATTGACAGCGGGCTTGTGGTGGCAATCGTTATTAACGCTGTTGTTGGATATCCAGGTCGAGCAACGATGGTCTGGCAGTTGTTCAATTGGTCATCGGGTCTAAGCGAGAACCTCCAAGGGTTGATCCAGATTGCTGCAGCAATATTCAGTCTCTTGGTTCTTAGCCTCTTGGCACAGCTTTTCAAGTCTGGCCTGGATCCTGACTGGATTTACTGTCCTCAACTATATGAAGAGAACGAACGTAAAAGGCAGGAGGAGCTAGAGCAGGAAGCGCGCTTTGGAGCACGAGGCGCGAAACAGACGGTCCTCCGACTAAAACGCTTCTGAGCGTCTCACAAGAGCTTGGGCCGCTATACTGAGCGGCAGGCGAACTTAGGTGTCACTCAGAACTTCGGCCGAGAAAGCCTTCTCCATTTGCATTCTGGCTATGATGCTTCTTCCCGTTCTCCCAGCACAGTCGGGCAAAACTATTCGGAGCTCACCCAACGCACAGAAAGGACATCCCATGCATGCAGCCGGAACGTTCAATGTAAAGTTGGATTCGCAGACTGACCCTCAGGCTGATCCTCAACTAGCCCGATTGACCATCGATAAGCAATTCGAAGGCGATCTGCAAGCCACTAGTAAAGGCCAAATGCTCTCGGGGAGCACTGACGTAAAAGGCTCGGCTGGCTATGTCGCAATCGAGAAAGTCACCGGTAAGCTCGGCGGTCGATCCGGCAGCTTTATCCTTCAGCACAGCGGTACTATGACGCGCGGAGTGCCTCAGCTGAGCGTTACAGTGGTGCCGGATTCCGGAACCGAGGAGCTCACCGGTCTTACTGGTAGTATGCAGATCAACATCGCGGACGGAAAGCACTCGTACCAGTTTGATTACACACTCGCCCCTTAGCGTTAAACCAACGCCAGTTCTCTTGCATTCCTTGCGTCGGCGTTGATTGTTGAAACTAAGTCCTCGATCACAGTCGGGACTAAGTGGTTCTCCACCTGGCAAGTACCCGCTGCTTCGTGGCCGCCGCCACCATACTTAAGGACCAGTTCATCTACTTTAGTTGGGCAACTCCGGTCCAAAATCGACTTGCCGATGGCCAGCACCGTGTTTTGCTTCCTCAAGCCCCAGAGCACATGCATTGAGATGTTGCACTCGGGAAAGAGCGCATAGATCATGAATCGATTGCCGACGTAGATTACTTCTTCTCCCCGCAAGTCGAGAACGGCCAGGTTCTCATGCACTGTGGTGCAGCGGCGAATTTGGGCGGCAAATAGCTGCTCGTGTTCGCGGTAAAGGTCGGTTCTCTCGCGAACGTCCGGAACCTGCAGCGTCTCCTCAATGGAGTGCTCACGGCAATGGTCAATCAGCGCCATCATCAGGTCGTAGTTCGAGATACGGAAATCCCGGAATTTGCCCAGCCCCGTGCGAGGGTCCATGATGAAGGACAGCAGGTCCCAGCCCTGCGGATGTAGAATGTCCTCCCGGCTGAACCGGGCTGAATCTGCTTTATCGACGGCAGCCATCATCTCTTCGCTGATTTGGGGGAAGGCCTGTCGACCTCCAAACCAGTCGTATAGAACGCGCGCAGCCGAATCGGCATGCCCCATCAAAATATGGTTCGCGCGCGCAGAGCCACCAGCGCGAGCTACTTCGCTATCGTGATGATCGAAACAGAGATAACAGCTTGGGGCATAAGGCAGGTTGGTCAAAATGTCGTTTTCGGTAATCTCAACCTTGCCGTCCTGCACGTCTTTCGGGTGGACAAAAGTGATCGAATCAAGAATGCCGAGATCTTTCAGCAGAATGGCGCATACCAGCCCATCGAAGTCGCTTCTGGTGAGAAGCCGAAATTTTCTCTGCTCATTCAATACCGCGCCCGCGCAAGTCATAACTGCTATATCGGCAGAAGTAGGGAGGATGGAGAGCTAAATTGAGCACGATTTCCATCCAGTTTTGCTCCGAGCGCTAGGGCGTTCCGAGCTTCCAGTTGCCTCTGCCGCGCGTGTTACATTGGAGACTCCGCTGAAGCTTGTTCCCCCGCAGCTTCGCTGTTCCCCAAGCTCCAACACCATGGAACGCGCAGCCCGCATCTTTAAAAATAAGCAAGTCTCCCGCGAGGTGTTTAGCCCCGAGGACGTCGCCCGTGCCGCGTGGCCAACCGCCGTGGGCAAATCTATCGCCAGCCACACTTCCCGAGTGCGTCTTGTCCGTCAGACCCTGATTGTGGAAGTTGAAGATGCAATCTGGCAGCGTCAATTGCACACTTTGAGTCGCCAGATTCTCGATCGCCTGATCAAAGTCATCGGCATTACTCAAATTGCCGACATCGAGTTCCGAATCGGCGTTCCCCGCCGTGAGCCCCAGCGTGCCGCTACCCGTCAGCCCACGTTGTTCTCCGAGCCCGGTGCCACCGACGAAGCCAATGAAATTCAGGATGCTGTACTAAAGAAAGTGTTCCGACTCTCTCGTAAGAAGGCTTCTGCTTGACGCTCACCGAAGAACAAGTGCGGTATGTCGCCGATTTAGCGAACCTGCGCCTTTCAGAATCTGAGGTGGTGAAGATGACGCACGATCTCGGTAGCATTCTCACTTATATCGAGCAATTGAACGAACTTGATACCGCTTCCGTGCCACCGATGACCCAAGTGCTGTTCGAGGGGGATGAGACGGCTACTCTGCGCGAGGATATACCGCATGTTTCGCTGACCAATGCCGAAGCCCTAGCCAACGCCCCGGCTAGCGGCGCTGGTTACTTCAAAGTTCCAAAGGTAATTGATCGTTCATGAGCTCAAGCGTGAACACCAATGGTCTCGACAATCTCTCAACGCTGACAAATGCAGAAATTCGCGGTGGTTTAGAGAGCAAGCAGTACTCGGCTACGGAACTGGCCCATGCGGCGCTTTCTCATGCGGAGAAGGAAAATAGCGTCACCAATGCCTATCTCACTTTCTCGCCTGAGCGCGCCTTGGCTACTGCTGCCGGGGTTGATCGCGAGATTGCCGAAGGGCGTTTCCCTGGTGCGTTGGCTGGTGTTCCACTCGGCGTTAAAGACGTAATTGTTACGAAAGATTTGCGCACCACCTGCGCTTCCCGCGTCCTCGAACACTACACGCCGCCGTACGATGCCACCGCCGTACAAAGGCTCGAAGAGCAAGGTGCTCTCGTTATCGGCAAGCTGAACTGCGACGAGTTCGCTATGGGCTCGTCGAACGAAAATTCAGCTTTCG
>CALMAV010000160.1 GCA_937859895.1 uncultured Bryobacterales bacterium
CCAGCCGTGGTCGATGGTTCCGAACGGGCACGGTATCAGTTACTGCAGGGGCGCTGATTTCGTTCGATCCGAGGCGTTCGCCCCAGCAGGCAACAGAGCTGCTTCACCGCGAAATCAGCCTATTGGCCGACTCATCGATGCTAGTGACTAGCGAAGGGACTGGATCCGCCCACATGCTTTGTTAGATCGACAGCCAATTCCAGATGTGCCTGGATGGTAGGCGTCCACTTGCGCGCCAGCTCTTTCAACTGTGAATCGGTGCCGTTGTCAGCCGCAGTCTTAAAGGCAGTGAGACTGGCGAGATGATCGCCGATCTGCTGCATTGTATACATCTGATTGAAGTCAGATGGAGGAAGCGACTGAAGATGCAACAGTGCCAGCTTGTCGGCAGGAGCAAGCCGTTCAGGCGTCTTGCCCGCAAGCAAGCGCTGCAAGACAGGCGTCATTTCATCCATCAGCCCTTCATGCTCGCTGATCATTTTCTTCGCGTATCCTTTTACCTCGTCGGCGTTGCTGCGTTTTAAGGCGAGTTCAGCCATGTCCATTTCAGCATTATTGCCCTGAATCGCAGCAATAGCGAAGGTCTCATCAACGTCGGGGTAAGTCTGCAACTTCGTTGGCGCCAGCTGCGCAGGAACAGGCGCGCGATTTTCTTTCATCGGCGCTTGCGGGGACGAGCCGGCTTGCGCCACTAGTAAAGCGAAAACTAAAGTGAACATCATGCCGGTAGCACCATTGCGCTCGGAAATCCATGCTGCTGCCTTCCCACAGCCGCGTCATAGAGTTTGGTTGCTTTGTAGTGTTCAAGCCGGCCATCGCCAGCTATCGCTTTCACGCGGTTCTCCAACGCCGTCATCTCTTCGGCGGGCATAGGAGTGAAATTAAGGGCAATAGCCAAATTCTGTTTGAAGACATCGTACGAATCCATTCCGCTGACGGTGGTCAGTACGCCTGGAACGCTCATTGCATAGCGCAACAGCTCTTGCGGAGTTGCAACGCCTCGCTTAATGGGCTCGCCGCCTCCGCCCATAGACTTCATCCCAATCGGCATAATCCCCTGCTTGCGAGCTTCTGGAATCACCTGCTCTTGAAAGCTGCGGTAGGTTTTATCGAACGGGTTCAGCGGCATCTGTACAGTGTCGAAAGGATAGCGATGCGACAGCATCTTCAAATGAATTTCGGGGTCCTTATGGCCAGTAAATCCAACGAACCGGACCTTGCCCTGCTGCTTGGCCTGGGTCAGCGCCTCAATTGCTCCGTCAGAGACGAAGTGCAAATCAGGGTCGTTGTCGTAGATCACTTCGTGAATTTGCCACAGATCCAGGTGATCGGTTTGCAGCCTGCGTAGCGAATCCTCAAGCATCCGCATAGCAACGTCGCGCTCGCGACCATGCGAGCAGACCTTGGTCATCAGGAACGCCATATCACGTTTGCCGCAAAGTGCGCGTCCCATCAATTCTTCGCTCATACCGTCGTGGTACTCCCAAGCGTTGTCGAAGAAGTTAATGCCGTTATCGAGCGCTTCCGCAACAATGCGTCCCGCTTCGGATTGATCTTTGACATCTCCGAGCGAAGAGCCGCCGACTCCGATTATCGATACCGATGCGTTTTTAAGTTGCCGATGTGGAACAGGCATGTATGTATTGACCTCTTACGCGCTTGCACCCGCAAGCGGTTGTTCGTGCATCTGACGTGTGACTGTGTTGTCGTATTTGAGAGAAGTCTTGTAAACTTCAAATCGTCCATCTCCGGCAAACGGCCGGACAGCCGCAATAACCTCCTGCATCTCTGCCTGCTTCATCGGTTGAAAGTCTTTCGCGATAGCCAAGTTCTGGCGAAGTACCGCCACCGACTCCATACCTGTGACGGTGGTTGTTACTCCGCCAACGCTCATTGCATACCGCAGAGCCTGTTGAGGAGTGAGCTTCACGTCGCCATGGTGGAAGGGAGCGCCATCGCCACACAGAGGCTTCATGCCGAGCACAGCCATACCACGCTTCAATGCTTCGGGCAGAACAACTTGCTGGAAGATACGGAATTGTGCGTCGAAGGGATTGATGGGAAATTGCACCGAATCCCAGGCGTAACCCATGTCAATCATGCGCTTATGCAAGCGCGGATCTTTGTGCCCGCTGAAGCCGACATATCGCACCTTGCCCTGCTTCTTAGCCTGGTCAAGCGCCTCAAGAACGCCGCCTTTGCGATACGCCAGATCGGGATCATTGTCATAGGTCACAGCATGAATCTGCCAGAGATCCAAATGATCGGTGCCTAACCTGGTCAGCGTCTGTTCCAACATCTCCATCGCCACAGAGGCATCGCGCCCATGTGTGCAGACCTTGCTCATCAGGAACACCTTGTCACGGTAGCCGCCGCCCAACGCCTGACCCATCCACTCTTCAGAGCGATGGTTGTTATACTCCCAAGCGTTATCGCAGAAGTTCACCCCGTTATCGACAGCCTCGTGCAGGATCGATATCGCATTCTGAACCGTGGCAGCATTACCAAGGTGATGTCCGCCTAACCCCAGAATAGAAACTTCGTCCCGATGTCGTCCGAACTTACGCCGCTGAATTGGCGCATTTTGCGATGTACTTGGCGACTGCGCCGCCCCTTGCGGTACAAATACGCCTTCAGTTACGGCTACACTGGCGGACACAGCAACAGCACTGTTGATAAAGCCTCGCCTCGAGAAAGTACGTTCTGGCATTTGGTCCCTGCTACATAGATACACAGTGACTTCGCATCAAAGCCTGTCATAAATACTGGGATGCCGGTGAGAACTACCTGGCATTCACGACCGTAGCTTCGATAAATTGGCTTTGAAATTGGATTGACACAATCAGCCATTAACGTCCGCGTTCCCGGCGTTCGTCTGCGACTTAAGTAGCCGACAGGATCTACTGGGTGACGGTGGCACAATACGTTGATGATCCGCTTGACTCTCCTTTTGCTGGCCGGCATCACTGCCTCTGCGGCTGACAGGCTGCCACCCGAAAGTGAGAGGCAACTGGCGCGTGAGATCTACAAAGAAATGGTTGAAGTGCAGTCAGGCTTCAGCACTGGGGCAACAACGCCGATCGCTGAGTCAGTAGGTGCGCGGTTCAGAGCGGCCGGATTTCCGGAGTCGGATGTATTCGTCGGCGCCAATCCACGCAAGTCGAATATCGTGGTCCGCTATGGCGGCAGCGGCGCACGCAAGCCGATCTTGCTGCTGGCGCATATCGATGTTGTGGAAGCCAAGCGCGAAGATTGGACAACCGACCCGTTCACGTTCATCGAAAAGGACGGCTATTTCTATGGGCGCGGCACTGCGGATGACAAAGCGCAAGCAGCCGTTTGGGTGGCCAACCTGCTGCGTTACAAGCGCGAGGGCTTCAAACCCGACCGCGATTTACTTCTCGCTCTAACAGCCGACGAGGAGGGTGGCGGTCCTTATAACGGGGTCGACTGGCTGCTCAAGAATCATCGCGATCTGATTGACTCCGAGTATGCCTTCAACGAGGGTGCGCGGGGCGAGATGGTGGATGGTAAACGCGTTGCCAACGACATCGGCCTCGGCGAAAAGCAGTACGCTGACTTCCGTTTGGAGGTCCGCAACAAGGGTGGTCACAGCGCACGACCGGTGCCTGACAACGCAATCTATCATCTTGCGGGCGGACTCTACCGCTTGTCCAGTTTCTCCTTCCCATTCCGGATGAGCGATGTGACACGTGCTTACTTCGGGCAAATGGCAAAGATAGAAAAGGGACCGATGGCAGCGGATCTAGCTCAAGTAGCGACCGGCGATGGGGACGCTATGCGCCGGGTTGCGGCTGCGTCGGCACCCATGAATGCCATGATGCGCACTACCTGCGTTGCCACTCAATTAGAAGGCGGGCACGCAACCAACGCACTGCCACAATTAGCGGCGGCAAACGTGAACTGCCGCATTCTGCAGGAGGACTCTGTCGAAGATGTAATGGCAGCGCTTAAGAAGGTGGTGGCGGACGATCAAGTGAAGATAACGGTGAAGACAAATGAAGGGCCGAGTCCCACGTCTCCCATGCGGCCCGACATCATGAAGGCATTCTCACGCGTGACTGACACCATGTGGCCTGGAGTTGTGACCGTTCCAACGATGGCAGTGGGCGGTTCGGATGGTCGCTACCTACGCAGCGCCGGCATTCCGACCTATGGCATTCAGGGCTTCTTTCAAGATCGTGACGATGTCCGCGCACACGGGCGTGATGAACGGATGCCCGTGCAGTCGTTCTATGAAGGCCAGACACTCTTGTATGAGATTGTGAAAGAGTTGGCATCCGCGAAGTAGCTTTAACGGCAAAGGTCGCGGGGCTGTACCTGTTCACTCATTATTTCCACTGACCCTCGGTCTAGACTGGAAAGCAGCATGCTATTGAAGAACTTGAAGCTAATTCAATGCAGATCTTTTAATACGTCTTCAACGCTCTCCGGATGTTACGCTATCACCGCTAATTGGACGCGTCGAAGTATCCGGGCGCACACGTCCCTGCTCCCAATTTGGTGCATTAGTTGGCGGGAAGCCAAACTTGAAAGCAAATTGCGATTGGGTCAAACCCATCTGGCGCCGAACTTTGGCGACGTCAACGTCAGGGACTTTGACTTGGCTCACTCGAACCACACCTCTTCAACCTTTCGACCGGTCGACTGCCTCTTCGAGACCCTCAATGTTTTGTTGACCAGCGGTTAAAGGCTTCTTTCGGGCAGCTTGGTCTGTCGGCCGCGTAAAATTCAGAGTGTAAATTAGGGCCTTGACAAGGCCAGCCGCAGTTGTCTCCAGTG
>CALMAV010000161.1:0-1843 GCA_937859895.1 uncultured Bryobacterales bacterium
GCGTGATCAGGCCATTGCCGGGTTTCGGCAGGAACACGGACGCATGCCCACAATGGCGAGATTGCGGTGCTGGTGCGGGAGACGCGTTCGGACAAGCTCCAGGAGATCTCCACCGCAGAGGTACAGGCGCAGCAGTGGGAACGGCTCGGGCTTGCGGGACGGGGACAGCTGGAGACGCTGGCCCACAAAGCGCAACAGCGCGGGCCAATCGTGGGGCAAGAGGGGGCAGCGCCGTCCCTCCGCTACGCCCGGGAGCATGTCTTTGAGCGCGTCTCCGTCGCTCAGGATCACGAACTGAAGCGCGGAGCCTTACAGCATGGCCGGGGACAGATTGACTTGGGAGAACTCAAGGCCGCGGCGCTCCGGGACGAACACGCCGGCACGGTTCTGAAGGTAGGGAAGGAAGTAGCGACGAAGGAAAGCCTGGAACGGGAACGAGCCATGGTGAGATCCATCAACGAGGGCCAGGGCCGCTACGGACGGCTGGGTGATTCTCAAGAGTTGACGGTTTCAGACCGGTTGCGGCCGGAGCAGAAGGAAGCGGTGCAAGTCATTCTAGACTCGCGCGACCTAGCCGTGAATTTACGGGGAGCGGCGGGAACCGGCAAAACTGCCACGCTCCAGGAGATCCGGCGCGGGATCACCGAAGGCGGGCGGTCCGTTCTGGCCGTAGCGCCAACTCGCTCGGCCGTGGAGGAGCTGGAAAAAGTCGGCTTTACCGGAGCGATGACCCTCGAGCGCCTGCTGCAGGACCGTCAGGCTCAGGCCCGGCTGCGCCATCGGGTTTTGATCGTGGATGAAGCCGGCATGGTGTCGAGTCGGCAGATGAGCCAGCTGCTGCAGGTCGCCAGGCAACAAGGGGCGCAGCTGGTCTTCAGTGGTGGTACGCGCCAGATCCAGAGTGTGGAAGCCGGGGATGCTCTGCGGGTGCTCGGGCGGGAATCCCGCTTGCGGAGTGTTTCCTTGTGTCAAGTGCAACCGCAGACGCTGGCCGAGTACCGGGGCGCGGTGGAGGAGTTGCGGGGTGATCCGGCGCGCGGCTTTGCCCGGTCAGAACGGATGGGAGCCGTCCGGGAAGTGGACTGGGCGGAGCGGGCGGGGCAAGTGAGCCTGGCGTATCGCGAAGCGGCTGGGCAAACCAATGCGCACGGACAAGCGCGGAGCGTGCTGGTCGTGGCGCCCACTCACGGGGAGATCCGGCGCCTTACCAACGCCATCCGCGCCGATCGGGAACGGGCTGGGGAGTTGGGCGTCAGTCAGCAGCTGACGCGGCACGCCCCGCTTCACTGGACCGAAGCGCAGAAGAAAGACATCCGCAAGTACCAGCCCGGCCACGTGCTGGAGTTCCACAAGGCGACCAAAGATGTCGGCAAGAACGAAGCGGTGGAAGTGGTCGGGGTCGAAGGAGACAAGCTGCGGGTCCAGAAAGGGTCAGGCGAGCAAGTCACGCTGACGCGGCGGCAAGCGCAGGCCTACTCGGTCTTTGAAAAGCAGGAGATCGCCGTCAGAGGGGGAGACCGGCTACTGCTCGAAGCGAATCACCGGGAGTCTGGCTTTCGAGCGACCAATGGGGAACTGGTGACCGTTGCTGGGGTGGATGGGGGTCGCATCGAGCTGCCGAGCCAGTAGACGGCCTCTTTCTGGCCGCGGGCTTCATCGGCGCACTCGGTCTCCCCGACTACGACACCATCAATCATTCGTTCTTTGCCGGATCATTCGATTGGGCTGGTATTCGCGAGCGAAAAGGAAGCGTATGCCGCTGCTGGGCGGGTGATGACGATCCCTATGTTCCACTGGCGCGTTCGCAAGATGTAGCTGACTGTTTGAAAACTCCCCTTGAGAT
>CALMAV010000161.1:1853-3665 GCA_937859895.1 uncultured Bryobacterales bacterium
GCGGAGGCCATCTTAACAGCGAGACAGGATTTAACGCTTTCCCTCAATTGCGGGACGCCATTCTCGCTGCACGCGCCAGCATAAGAAGTTGAGTAATTTGTTTGCTGCGGCTCAATGGCAGGTTGTTGCCCTACGACGCTTAAAAGCCCTCTGAACGCCTTTCTCACCAATATCCGCCGCTGAGGCAGGGCAGACGCAGAAGAGGTCACCTTTACGCGCCAAAGAGCAATCGCTCTCTATTGGGAGGAGTTGCGTGCTGGTCGGTCGAACTGCCTGCTTGATGTCTCGCCGTTACTATACAAATTATGATTGCACCGCACAAACAACACAGTCCGGGGTTCGTGAAGCTAGTTGACGAAGCTCGGAGCCGAATTCGTGAAATCGACATTGACGAGTACAAACGTTTGCGCGAGGCGAACGATGCCGGTCAGCTGATCGATGTCCGCGAGGAGAGTGAATACAGCAATCTCCATGCTGCGGGAGCCAAGCAGATGAGCAAGGGCACGATTGAGCGTGATATTGAAGAGGCTTTTCCTGACAAAGGAACCAAGCTGATTCTATACTGCGGCGGCGGGTTTCGTTCCGCTTTGGCCACTGACAACTTGACCAAGATGGGCTACACCAATGTCTTCTCACTCGATGGTGGATGGCGTGCTATCGAGGCTTCCGGTTTGCCCCTCGAGAAGTGACTCGAGCGCCCGTGCAAGCTGCAACAACCGCGCTTCGGCAAACGGCTTTGCGATGATCTGCAAGCCGACGGGCAGACCGCTCCGATCTCTACCGCAAGGCATGGAGAGAGCAGGTTCGCCTGTCAGGTTCCATGATCGAACAAGCGAGGTGGAAGCCAGCCGCACGTCGATGCGATGCGACCCGACCTCCACATGCTCTTCGCTCAGCAAAGGAGCACTAACGGGCGTAGTAGGCGTCAGCAGAAAGTCAACCTGTTTCCAGAACGAGTCGAACGTTCGCCGATACAGCGTGCGTAGCCGCTGTGCGTTGACGTACTCGTGAGCAGCAATCGTTCTGCCTTGTTCGATTAACGCCCAAACATCGGAGCCGAACTCTGCTGGATCGCGGCGGTCGGCGTAGAGCGCTGCAGTCTCTGACATCTGCACCAGGCGCGACATCGCGTTAAGTTCTTCCAGGTCTGGCGTTTGTACGTCTTGTACCGCAACGCCAGCTGCCGTAAGAGACGCAATCGTCGATTCCACAGTATCGGCAACGCTTCTGTCTAGTTTCGAGAAGTAGGTGGTGCGTGGCACGCCCACTCGCACAGTCCTTAGATTCAACCGCTCGTCCGCGATTCTCAAACCTGCCATCACCTCCATTGCCAGCGCGCAATCGTCCACGCAACTGGCCAGCGGACCTGCACAATCCAGGCTGAAGGAGAGGGGCAGCAACCCTCGCCGACTAACTCGCCCATAGGTGGGCTTCAAGCCAACAATGCCGCAGTAAGAGGCTGGAACGCGAATCGATCCGCCAGTGTCGCTGCCAGTGGCTACCGGAATGAGGCCTTGTGCCACCAGAGCCGCGGAACCACCGCTCGATCCACCTGCGATGCGCTCGTGATCATGCGGGTTCAACACCGAGCCGTAGTGGGGATTCTTAGACGTGATGCCAAAGGCCAGCTCGTGCATGTTTGTCTTGCCAATGCAAACTGCGCCTGCCTCGCGGAAGCGTGTCACCACATCAGCATCAAAAGCTGGCACGAAATCACGGAAGATCAGTGAGCCGGCTGTTGTACGCACGCCTCGCGTGTAGAAGTTGTCTTTGTGGACAATTGGGATGCCGTGGAACGGTCCGAGATCAGTG
>CALMAV010000161.1:3675-6680 GCA_937859895.1 uncultured Bryobacterales bacterium
GAGCCTCCTCAATCGCCTCGCCAGCCATTGAGGTAATCAGACTGTTGCAGCGGTCCTTGGCCGTAACAGCAACAAGCGTGCGCTCGGTGAGCTCGACGCAGGAAAACTCCCCCTTGCGCAACGACCGCCCGAGCTCGGCAACTGTCACGCCCGGTCTTCCTCAACCTCAATGACAAACGTCAGGGCAGGCTCGACTTCGGGCGTCAACTGCGCAATGACTAAAGCTAGAGTTTCACGAAGCTGCTCCGCGGTCCGGTTCACTTCCGGCTCACTCATTTGGGAGCCGGGCCGCGTACAATCTGCACCATGCTGCTAGGGTCCACGTACTTCGCGAACGCCGAGCGAACTTCCCCAGCCGTCATGCCGAAGTACCGATCCGCTGCACGAAACGGCTCGTCGAGCGGCAAGCCGATGCGTGAGCGGGCGATCATGCCGCTAGCGACCGCGTCCTCGCTAGCTTCGGCTAACGGAATCTGTCGCAGAAGCAGTGCCTTCGCCTGCTGCAGCTCACTTGGGGTCACATCGAATTCGCGCATTGCCCGTAGCTCTCCTTCGGCCAGCGTGCGTGCTTTAAAGATATTCTCTGGATCACAACCATACTGCAGCGAGTAGTTGGCGCGAGTCTCACTGGCATGCAGCGAAACATCCACGTTGTACACGTAACCGGCCTTCTGTCGCAGATCGCGATACAAACGGGTTGCGTAAAAGCCACCACCCAGCACGTGATTTCCCAGTTGCAGCGGGTAGTAGTCCGGGCTGAATCGGTTCATCTCCAACTCCTGCGAGAGTGTTACCGAAGACTGCACTTCGCTCGGGTCAGGCACGTTCACTGCACTTGGCTTACTCGCAGGAACGGGCGGCAGCACCACGTTCGGAGTCGGTCCGGTTGCCTTCCATTCTCCGAACGACTTTTCGATAGCCGCGCGCGCATCATCGACGGTGATTTAGCAAAATAGCTTGTCAAGTCTTCGTACTTCAGACCAGCAATTGACTTGGGCGTGGCTTCCCGTTGCAGCGGATCGTTTGCTGGAAGCAGAGCATGGGTGAGTGCCCGTTCTGTTCGGTACCGCGGACTCTGCAACTCACCGGCTTGCAGCTGCCCTGATTGCTCCTGCACAATTTTGAAGGCCTCCGAAGGCAGGGCAGGGTGCAGTTCGTTATCGGCCAGCAGCTCGATCCCACGGTTAAAATCCGCTTTCAACACCTTGAGGCTAAAGTTCGAACCAGCTGACTCAGATGCTGCAATGTCGTCCAAGGCTTTCTGGAACGCGAGGCGATCCAAGGTCTTTGTTCCATAAGAAAACAACTGGTCGAGCACGTCCGTGACGCCCTCTTTTCCAACCGGGGTCTGCAGATCGGCCTGCGACTTGATGGACCCAAGAACCGTAACGGTTGGACTGGTCTTCTCAGGTTGGACAATCAACCGAATACCGTTAGCTAGTTTCATGTCGGTGGGATGTAGCGTGGCCCGCGGTACACGCAGAGACTTGACAGCGGCCTCGGCCCACTCAGGCAGAGCAACCGGCTTGGTCGGTGTGCTGGTGGTCTTTTCGGTTCCGCCAAACCCCTTAGCGGCGGCTGCTTCCCCAGCTTTAGTTGGCTTCAAAACGGCATCGATGGTCGGCTGCTGCAGGTATTGCTTGGCGACCCGGTTCACGTCAGCCAGAGTCACCGCCCTGAGTGCGTCGACGAACTCCTGTGGTGAGTTGCGACCCTCTGCCGCCAACGACTGCGACCACAGGGTGGCCAGATTCGAAATGGAGTTGCGGCCGAACTCAGCTCCAGCTAACTCGCCCTTCTTGGCGGCTTCCACCAGATCAGCCAGGACGCCGTTGGCCGCATAATCTCCAATAATCTTCTTCATCTCCGCTGTGATTGCCGCAGTGTCGGTGCCTGTAGGAACGGCAACAATGCCCAGCGCCGCGCTGGCTTTCGGATATGTCTCAAATAACGAAAAATCTGCAAACAGCGCCTTGCCCTGCGGCACCAGGGCATACAGGTTGCCTCGCTGACTGGAAAGGACATCGGCCAGAATGCGTACGGCCGCGAAATCCTTGCTCTCCGAGCCGGGGAATCGGAAAGAAACGATGGACGCCAGATAAGGGAGGTTGCTATCTAAGCTGAATGATTGTGCCTTCACCGGTTGCAGGTTCACAGCCGGGTGCGCGGGCAGGTCACGTCGGGCAATGCCCCCATACAGGGTCTTGATCTTTGCCAAAGTAGCCGTAGGATCCACATCACCAGCAATCACGAGAATGGAATTGTTAGGCGCATACCAGCTTTCGTAGAAAGATTTGAGCATGGCGCCTGTTGTCTTCTCGAATGACTCCTTGCTGCCCAGCGGATCGTGCGCATACGGGGTGCCTGCGAACAGTTCACCGTTAAGGCGCGCAATGAACTTATAAATTGGATTAGACAAGTCGCGCGAGACTTCCTGATTCAAGGCTCCGCGCTCTTTAGCCCACTCTTCCGGATTGTCCTCAGCGCCGTCCATACAGGCTGCATCCACGCGAAGAGCAACATCCAGATCCTGCGCCGGCACCGTCACAAAGTACTGCGTGATGTTCTGCTGCGTATCTGCGTTAGATGTGCCGCCAAGCTGCGCATAAGTAGCGGCGATCTGATCACCAGTTAAGTTTTTGCAGCCGCGAAACGACATGTGCTCCTGGGCGTGTGCCATACCAGGAAAGCCGGCCGGAGTCTCGTCTCCGCCCACCAGGTAGTTGTTCATAACCGTGACTACTGGCGCTAAGGGATTGCGAATGATCACCACTCGCATGCCGTTGTCCAGCGTCGCGCGTGTAACGTCCGGGGTAGAAGTAGCTTGCGCAAGGCCGCTGCACGGTAATGAAACACCGATCAGCAGGCCAAGGAGGAAGAGCTTAGGCAGAGACATTGTTCTTTACTCCTAGGGTACGGCAGGGGGAGGGAGGCGGTACCAGGGAGCAAGTTGGAGTGAACCCCAAAAATGAGACAGCGAGTTAAAGGAACGAATACATTGAACG
>CALMAV010000162.1 GCA_937859895.1 uncultured Bryobacterales bacterium
GAAGAAGTCGCGGCAGCAGGTGTTCGATGACGCAGTTGCGGCAGTAACGCTGGCCCGCACCTTTGTGGATGACGTGGAGTTCTCGGCTGAAGATGCTACCCGGACTGAGCTCGCCTATCTTCAGGAGATCTGCCATGCGGTAGTTGAAGCGGGTGCTCGCACGGTGAATCTGCCCGATACGGTTGGCTACTCAATACCGGACGAATACGGGCAATTGATCCGCACGATGGTTCAACAATTGGGCGATAGGGCAGTGGTCAGTGTTCACTGTCATGACGACCTGGGGCTGGCGGTTGCCAACTCTCTGGCGGCGGTTCAAGCAGGCGCGCGGCAGGTAGAGTGCACCATCAACGGCATTGGTGAACGAGCCGGCAATGCGGCTCTGGAAGAAGTTGTGATGGCAATGCGTACCCGGCCGGACCGCTTGCCCTTTGAGACGGCAATTCAAACTGAGAAGCTTTACGGAGCAAGCCAGACACTTACCCGATTCATTTCGTTTGGGCCGCAACCAAACAAAGCCATTGTAGGTGAAAATGCCTTTGCGCATGAGGCGGGCATCCATCAGGACGGGTATCTTAAGGAGAAATCGACTTACGAGATCATCTCTCCGACAAGCGTAGGTGTTCCGGAGAGCCGGTTGGTACTCGGCAAGCACAGCGGGCGCCATGCCTTGTGCAAGCGCGCCGAAGACCTGGGATTTCAGTTGACCCGGGAAGAGCTGGACCAACTCTATTGCCAGTTCACAGCCATGGCAGATAACAAAAAGGGCATGCGGAATGAAGAGATTACCGGCATGATTCGCTCCATTGCAGGGCAGCGGCTAAAACAGACAACCCAAACGCCGGCAACGGTCAGCTAGTACATGGAACTAAAGATTCTCATTTTGCCGGGCGACGGCATCGGCACAGAAGTAACGATCGAAGCGGTTAAGGTATTGCGCGAGGTTTCGGCGCGCTTTGGACATCAGCTCAAACTCAGTGAAGGCCTGCTGGGTGGCACAGCCATTCATCAGACTGGCACTCCGTTTCCCGATGAGACTCGCCGGCTCGCGCTGGAGGCTGACGCTACTTTAATGGGCGCCGTTGGCTTGCCGGAGTTTGACAATGCCCCGCCTGAGCTGAGGCCGGAACGTGGGTTGCTTGGCATTCGCAAAGCTTTGGAAGTATTCGCTAATCTGCGGCCGGTGCGTTCGTATCGTACTTTGCTGGATGCTTCGCCGCTGAAGAATCATTTGGCTGACGGCGCAGACATGGTTATTGTGCGTGAGCTGACTGGCGGCTTATATTACGGTACGCCTCGTGGGATCTTCGGCACAGGCGCCGAAGAACGCGCGGTGAACACAATGGTTTATACGCGCCCAGAGATTGAGCGTGTCTCTCACGTCGCTTTTCAACTGGCTGCAAAACGTCGCAAAAAGGTGACCAGCGTCGATAAGTCGAACGTTCTTGAAAACTCGCAACTCTGGCGCAAAGTGGTGTGCGAAGTTGCCATGGGCTATCCCGAGGTGGCGCTTGACCACATGCTGGTGGATAACTGTGCCATGCAGCTGGTTCTCAATCCAAAGCGCTTTGACGTGCTTCTGACCGAGAATCTGTTCGGTGACATATTAAGTGATGAAGGTGCTGTGCTGACGGGCTCGATTGGCATGCTGCCATCGGCTTCGATCGGAAATAAGCGCCCGTCGGGAGCGTTCACGGGTTTGTACGAGCCGGTGCATGGTTCGGCCCCGGACATCGCAGGTCAGGGTAAGGCAAATCCCTTTGGCGCCGTTGGCTCAGTTGCGGCTATGCTCGAATACAGCTTTGGGCTGACCGAAGAAGCGGGCGCGATTTATCGGGCCATGGAAAGCGTCTTAGACAGTGGGCATGTGACGGCCGACCTAAAGGGTAGTTCTAATACCGGGCAGGTCGGCGACGCAGTATGCGATAGCTTGGCAACTGTTGTTGCCGCTAAGTAAAAAGGCAGGTTTAGAAGTAAACAGATGGAGCAAAACGGACTAAATGGTTTCGGACGGAAGCCGCAAACGATTATCGAGAAAGTGTGGGATCGTCACGTTGTCACGCAACGCGAGGGCGCTCCAACGCTGCTGTACATTGATCTGCACCTGGTGCATGAAGTAACGTCTCCACAGGCGTTTGCCGGGTTGCGCGAGCGCGGACTGACGGTTCGCCGTCCTGACCTGACCTTGGGCACGACCGACCACAGCATTCCTACGCACGATCGCAACCTACCGATCCTCGACAAGATTGCCGCGACCCAGATTGACCAGTTTGAGGAAAACTGCCGCGAGTTTGGCATACCCTTCTTCGGCCCGCACAGCAAGAATCAGGGCATTGTGCATATTATCGGTCCCGAACAGGGCTTTACCCAGCCCGGTATGACGGTGGTCTGCGGCGACAGCCATACGGCCACACACGGTGCTTTCGGTGCGCTCGCGTTCGGTATCGGCACCAGCCAGGTAGAGCATGTCCTCGCCACGCAGTGTCTCTTACAGACGCCATCTCAAACTTTCGAAGTGCGTGTCGATGGGACGCTGAAGCCGGGCGTAGGGGCGAAAGACATTGTCCTGAATTTGATCTCGCGCATTGGTATTGGCGGTGGAACGGGCTGCGTGTTCGAGTACACCGGGTCAGCGATTCGCGCCTCCTCAATGGAAGAGCGAATGACCATCTGCAATATGTCTATCGAAGGCGGCGCACGGGCCGGCCTGGTTGCGCCCGACGATACTACTTACCAGTATTTGTCGGCTCGTCCACATGCGCCGAAGGGTGGTGCGTGGGACCATGCACTGCAATCGTGGCGGCAGTTGCCAACCGATGAAGGCGCAACTTACGACAAACGCATCGACATTGACGCAAGTGCGCTTGAACCCATGATTACTTTCGGAACGAATCCAGGCATGGGCATTTCGATTTCGGAGCCAGTTCCTGATCCGCTTTCCTTGAGCGACCCGCTGGAGCGCGACACACTCAGCAAAGCATTGCGCTACATGGATCTGCCTTCGGGCAAGCCGCTGCTGGGCCATCCCGTAAACGTAGTATTTATCGGAAGCTGCACCAATTCGCGGATATCAGACCTGCGATTAGCAGCCGCGTTGGTGAAGGGCAAAAAGTTCAGCCCCAATGTGCGAGTGATGGTGGTGCCAGGCTCGCAACAGGTGAAAGAACAGGCTCAGGCAGAGGGCTTAGACCAGGTATTCCGCAGTGCAGGCGCAGATTGGCGGGAGGCAGGCTGCTCCATGTGCATCGCCATGAATGGCGATCAGTTGCAGCCAGGCGAGTATAGCGTCTCCACCAGCAACCGCAACTTTGAAGGTCGGCAGGGTAAAGGCGGACGAACCTTTCTTGCCAGTCCCCTAACGGCTGCTGCCAGTGCTTTGACCGGCGTTGTGACTGATGTTCGTACCATGCTCTGGTAGGGCAGAAAGCAACCTTTATGGAAAAGTTCATTGCGTTCAGCAGCCGCTTAGCCCCGCTTCCCATTGACAATTTAGATACCGACCAGATCATTCCGGCCCGATTTCTAAAGACTATATCGAAGCTGGGGCTTGGGGACAACTTGTTCTACGACTGGCGATACGATGCGGACGGAAATCCTAAACCGGAGTTCATCCTCAATCGCCCGGAAGGTCACGCTGCAAATGTGCTGCTGGCCGGCGATAACTTCGGATGCGGCAGTTCTCGCGAGCATGCGCCGTGGGCACTGGTGCAGTACGGTTTCCGGGCCGTGATCAGCACTTCCTTTGCTGATATTTTCCGTGGCAATGCGCTCAAGAACTCCTTGCTGCCGATCGTTGTTCCCCGGGAAACGCAGGAACGGCTCTTTGCAACTTTGCAGACGGATCCAGCCGCTACCGTCAAAGTGGATTTAATCACACAAACCCTGACTCTGCCTGACGGATCGACCACTGTGTTTCCACTTGAGTCCTTTGCGAAAACCTGCATGCTGGAGGGAGTGGACGAACTGGGCTACATTTTGAAGCAGCAAGATGAGATTGCGAAGTTTGAAAGCGAGCGCAAGCTGACCGTGGATACATGGGAACTAGTCACCGCTTAGGTGCTTTGACAAGATGTGGGGCCTTAGCTAAACTGAGGTAGCTAAGTTATGACTTGTGTAACCATACAC
>CALMAV010000163.1 GCA_937859895.1 uncultured Bryobacterales bacterium
GTATTTCCCAATACACAAGAACCCGGCTCAAGAACCCAATCTAACACCCCTCATGGTTCTGTCAGAAGCTGTTCTAATGGAGCGATGGTTCTGCCGTTCAAACGCCTATTACTAGTGGCTCTGCTGGCTTCTCTAGCGCCGTCACAGCCCTTGCTAGCCGAGAGCGCTACCGTGCTGCTCTGGCCAATGGGGGCTCCAGGTGCGAAAGGAACTGCGGACCCTGATAAACCTTCCTTAACGCTTTTCCCCGCCCCGGCTAGAGGCAGAGTTCCAACAGGCATCGTCGTTTGTCCAGGTGGAAGCTACCTTAATCTGTCGATGGCGAAAGAAGGCACGGACGTTGCTGCTTGGCTGAATAAAATTGGCATCTCCGCGTTCGTCCTAAAGTACCGGTTAGGTCCTGCGTATCATCACCCAACGGAACTGCAGGATGCACAGCGGGCTATACGCTATGTCCGAGCCCACGCCGACGACTACGGCCTCAAGCCGAATCAAATTGGAATTTGGGGCTTCTCGGCCGGCGGTCACCTTGCCGCTACTACAGGCACGCACTTCGCTGCGGTTAACGCCGGCAACTCGGGTATCTCTGACGCCATTGACAAGCAAAGCTCGCGGCCAGATTTTCTGATATTGGCATACCCGGTTATCACCATGCAGGACCCATACGCGCATGCCCGTTCCCGCACCGCCCTGCTTGGCAGCAACCCCAGCTCGCAATTGATTGCCGACCTGTCCAATGAGCTGCACGTTACTGCGCAGACTCCTCCTACTTTCCTCTTTCACACAACTGACGACACAGTAGTCCCCGTGGAGAATAGCGTCCAGTTCTACCTGGCACTGCGGCGGGCGGGCGTTCCAGCCGAACTGCATGTTTACCGAAAAGGGCAACATGGTGCTGGGTTGGCTCCGCAAGATCCGGTGCTGCGTACCTGGACCGAACGACTATCCGACTGGCTAACCGCAGAGGGCCTTCGCTAAAGGGGCAAGGCTCATTTAGAAATTCTCAAACCCGGCCCGTTCCAACCCGCGCCGTGCTTCCCGGCTTTGCATAAACGTTTTCCAAACGAACCCAGTTCGCAGGTTTTCTGCCATCAGTAATGTGATGCCGGTATCGATGCCGACCACATCGGTGTCATACCACTTTCGCAAGGGGTTGAAAGCATCCACGAACCCGTATTTGCACCACGCTTCGGCATAGTTAGTCCGAATGTTCTTAAGGACGCGAAGGCAGGCTTGCGGCAGGAATGGTAGCGAGCCTCCAGCCGCGCATGGCACCACCGTTCCATCGATAGGCCCGGTCTGCGGCGGGCCGCCCCAGACAACATACCCGTGCTCGGAGTCCGATGCCGTGATGCCCCACAGATCCTCGCTATAGTCCGGAAACTGGCCGCTTAGTTCCATGCAGAAGCGCTTGTGAACTTCGGTTGCCACCACAGAGTTTCGGAAGTAGTCGAGATAGCGGTCGCGCTTGCCTCGAAAGTCGAACCATGCCTGCGAGTACTGATGAATGAACAAAGGCGCGAAAGAACCGAGGTAGCGGAACCCTTCGTATTCGAAAGTAAGTCGCTTCCAAGCGTTCCATGCAGCCGGAGGAAGAGGATGCTTATCTGCTCCAATGCCGAGCAGGTACATCATCATCAACTCACTGTAGTAATCCCAGCGATAAGGAAGAAACCCGCCCTCCGGCGACCACCCATGCGGCAGCAGCGTCGTATCTTCTGAGAGCCAACTCCACTCCACACGGTCGAGGATGTCGGTAGCAAAGCGAGAGATCTCAGGCCGGCGAAAATGCTCGCGGCAGGTGAGCACACCGCAGAGCAGAATGGCTGTATCAATCGATGAGATCTCGGAATCCCAAACCCGCTCCCCAGTCTTGACGTTGGCGAAATGATAAAAGAAGCCGCGATGAGTCGGCATCTTTTCCCATAGAAACTGGAGCGTAGTGACGACCCGGGCACGGGCTTCCGCTTGACTAATATAGCCACGCTTCTCTCCAATGCAGAGAGCAGTCAGCCCGAACCCGGTTGCTGCAACGCTCGCCACAATGGTGGTATCGGGCTTATAAACATTTGCACGATCCTTCACCAAGCCGGTTTGGCTATCGCCCTGTTCCCAGAAAAACTGGAAGCTGGCGTGTTCAAGATCTTCTAGAAACTGATCATCTTCGGGAGAGAGTTTGGCAACTGAGAATTCGGTAGAGCCGAGGGATTGCGCCCGTGACGTAGCCCCGATCGCAGAAGCACCAAGCAGACTGAGCATCCTTCGGCGACTAAATGCACCACCTCTTCTTCGTTTAAGCACCTGAACATTTCAATGTAAACAATCGTGAATTGCAGCAGCTTTGACAGAGCAGTTAGCGGATAGATGGACAGATCCAGCGAGCACTTGTGTGTCGATTAGTGCTGCGGCTAGTCGCTCAAGCAAAAAGGACTTTGATGTTGAATGACTACGACAGATTGTGCTTTCAATGACGTGCTGTGAAATCAGTCGTGTAAGCCAAACAGCTGGGAAATCTGGTGCGCCCGGAGGGATTCGAACCCCCGGCCTAATGATTCGAAGTCATTTGCTCTATCCAGCTGAGCTACAGGCGCCTGGCGAAACTCTTCCATTATACGAGTGGCACAATTAGGGATGGCAACCCCAAGCCACAGACAGCGTAGCGTATGACCGGGCCGAATGAAACAGAAGTGAAGATTCGGATCGGCGACGCCTCTGCTGCCTCCGAGCGGTTACGTTCCCAGGGCTTTACAGAGTCTGTCCCCAGGCTCTTCGAATCCAATACGATCTACGATACTGTCGAGGGCCGACTCAAGGAAAGCGGCATGCTCCTGCGATTGCGACGGGTTGGAAATAAAGCCGTTATCACCTGGAAAGGGCCGGAGATTCCCTCCGCACACAAGAGTCGTCCCGAGATCGAAACCACTGTAGGTTCGCACCAGGAACTTCACCGCATACTGGACGTTATCGGTTTCCACCCGGTCTTCTCATACCAGAAATATCGGACTGAGTTTCAACGCCAAGGTGCCTCTGGAGTTGTCACGCTGGACGAAACGCCTATCGGTAACTTCCTTGAACTCGAAGGCGATGGAGACTGGATCGATGCGACTGCCGCAAGTCTTGGCTTTTCGGCAAGCGACTACATATTGCAGAGCTATGCCAGACTCTATGTAGCTGATTGCGAGAGTAGGGGCGCGACTCCCAGCCATATGCTTTTTGCCCCAGATGGGCAGATTCCGAAAGCCGACAGATTGAATGGTTCACGTTAACAGTAAGGCAAATGGCTGAAACACTGACTGCAGATACTGCGCTGGTAAACAGAGCAATCAGCGATTTTCGTCGCGTACGGGAAGAGATTGGGAAGGCAATCGTCGGTCAGGCGGACGTAGTAGAAGGCCTCCTGATTTGCCTGATTGCAGGCGGTCACGTTTTGCTTGAGGGTGTTCCGGGACTTGGGAAGACCACCATGCTGCGCACTTTGGCCCGTGTGCTTGACCTGCGCTATTCGCGGATTCAATTTACGCCTGACTTGATGCCGGGGGACATAGTCGGCAGTATGGTGATGGAGACCAACGAGCACGGTCACAAAAGCTTCCGCTTCCAAGCCGGGCCTATCTTCTCGAACTTGGTTCTTGCCGATGAGATCAATCGGGCAACGCCAAAGACACAGTCGGCTCTTCTGGAAGCAATGCAGGAGCGCACAGTAACTAGTGGCACGTCTACTTACACTCTCGATCTGCCGTTTCTGGTAATGGCTACCCAGAATCCTATCGAGATGGAAGGCACGTACCCGCTGCCGGAAGCGCAACTAGACCGTTTCTTGATGAAGATTCTGGTTACCTATCCTTCCCGGGACGATCTTAGTCGCATCGTTGAAATGACTACCAGACGAGGGGATGTGGAACTACAGCAGGTGCTTGGCCGTCAAGACATTGTGGAGCTGAAGAGCGTTTGCAAAAGCGTTGTAGTCGCTCCTCATGTTCAGGATTTTGCAATCAACCTGGTAATGGCAACACAGCCAGGGTCACCGAAAGTGCCAGAGGTAACAGCTAAGTACATCCGGTATGGAAGTTCGCCTAGAGGAGCACAAGCCTTGATTGAGTGCGGACGAGTTCTTGCTTTGATAAACAGTCGAATGCATCTAAGTGTGGAAGATGTAATTGCAGTTGCTCCCGCGGTACTGCGT
>CALMAV010000164.1 GCA_937859895.1 uncultured Bryobacterales bacterium
AGTGAACAGCAACCGTCCCTTAACTCGTCTGTCTCACGCTGGGGGTTCATTGCAGGGGTATGAACCGGGGAGATAGGTAACAGAAAGGGCCAGGCACATGAATAACAGATAAGGAGCGGAGCTAGCCGATAATCGCTGGCGATGCCCTAGAAAAGCGAGCCATGTGATGGAAGAGCGGTTTCGGTGAATAGAGGAGTGGAAAGAGGGCAAGGCCAGCCTGACGGTGTTGTGCCGGAAGTACGAGATTAGCCGAAAGACGGCCTACAAGTATTTGCGGCTCTATGAGGAAGAGGGCGTGCTAGGGTTAGCCGACCGGGGCGGGCGCCGCACACGCATCCGAGTCAGGTGAGTGTGGCAATCGAGCAAGCAGTGGTTGACTTACGGCTGACCATCGGACGTGGGGTCCGAAGAAGCTGCGGGCGTGGCTGGAGCGGCATCGGCCGAAACAGGTCTGGCTAGCGCGTAGCACGATCGAAGTGATCTTGGAACGGCATGGCTTAAATGGAAAGCGGCCGACACGACGGAAGCGTGCGACGCCTTCGGCACAGCCCTTGGCGCATGCAGCCGAACCCAACCTGGTGTGGTGTGTGGATTTCAAGGGCCGGTTCCGCTGCGGTGACGGAGAGCGTTGCGACCCGTTGACGGTGACCGATGCGGCAAGCCGCCCCTTGTTGTGCTGCCACTGCTGCCACGCACCGACACCGCGCACACGCAAAGCGGCGCTGGTCAAAGTGTTTCGACGGTATGGCTTACCCGAGCGGATGCGCTCAGATAACGGTGAGCCCTTTGCCTCGGTGGGAGTGGGTGGCTTGAATCCATTGAGCATCGGGTGGTTGAAGCTGGGCATTGTGCTCGAGCGAATTGAGCCAGGCGAGCCGCAACAGAACGGGCGACATGAGCGCATGCACCGGACGTTGAAGAAAGAAACGGCGGCTCCGGCCCAGGCCAGTTGGCGAGCGCAGGGGCGGCGCTTTGACCAGTTCCGCCGTGAGTTCAGTGATGAGCGTCCGCACCAAGCGTTGGGGCAGCAGACGCCTGCCGATCAATACCGGCCTTCGGTGCGGCCACATCCGGAGAGGCTGCCGTTGGTGGAGTACCCGGCCGAGTTTGCGGTGCGAGTGGCTGATGAGAGCGGCAAGATCCGATGGAAGGCAGCGCACTGCCGAGTGGGCCGAGCGCTGGGCGGTGAGCCGATCGGAGTGCGAAGGGTTGACGACGGACTCCACGAAATGTATTTCGGACCGCAGCTGTTAGGGGTGCTGGATAAACGGCGTTCTCGCAGCGCAGCCCGGCAACGCAAGGCCGGTTACTGGGTACCGCTTCAGTCGCCCTCCAGGCTTCTGACCCGGATGCCCAGCAACGAATAAGGTGCGGTAAAGTGTTACCCATGTGCCTGGTCTGATTTGTTACCGATGTTCCGGTTCGTACACTTACAAACTCGGATACAGTAGGCGTGTCCCCAATGGGAAAACAATCACCGGGTTAGCTTCAGGCATGTTCATACCCGCCTCCTTGTCGGTTCAGTTCCACAGCGGTCTGTAGCACTGCCAGCACGTTTCGACGACACTTACCATCAACACATTTCCGGCTAGAGAAATTCTCCGTTCAGGGCACAGGGATCTCTCTACTCAGAGAGCCTTCGCGGCCTGCCAGAAGTGCCGCCGTGTCCCAATAAAAGGGCCAAAGTTCCAGGATCTTGTCGTTCCGCAACCTGAAGAACTGCAGCACCGGCCAGTCCAGGTGCCGACCGGTCGCCCTCGCTATGGCGTAAACATGCGATTTGCTCACAACGACATCCCCGTGTGGATAAAACTCCGAACCTCGCACCTCCAATGAGGACCATTCACGCGTGAAAGCTTTCATCCAAGCTTCAAAGCCGCTATGTCCTCGCCACACGCCGCCATAAGGCAGCGAAGCCGCTTGATAGATGACGCACTCCGGGTCGAGTGTTGCCGCAATCAGGGAGAAATCACCACCCTCGGCCGCCAGGTAAGCGCCCTCCGCTTCGTAGAACCGCCTGAGCGTAGAGAGCCCACGCTCGCCCTCAGCAGGCTCGTTCTCAAAAGGGTTCACCGCGGTCTCCTCGTCGGTTCCGTCCCACTACCTTGCGCAGCCGCAGTGTACGCGGGCACGTTCCAATAGAAGGGCCTAAACTCGACAATCTTGCCGTCTCTTACCGTTACTACCTGCGCCATCGGCAAATCCTGCACCGACGCGTTGATTCGCGAACGCGTGATGAAACGGCACATCACCACCACCTTGTCACCCGCCTCAAAGAACTCCCGCTCGGTTACTTCCAGCTTGTCAAAAATCGAGCTCATAGCCACGGCCCAGTCCTCGTATCCTGTGTGTCCGACGTACTCTCCGCCGAACGGCAGATCCGGCGATTGGTGCAGCACTACATCGGGGTCCAGCGTCTGCCGCATTTGGTCGAAGCTGGCAGTCCCGTTCGCTTCACGAGCCTTCATGTAATTCGCCTCGGCATCATAAAATCGCAACAAAACCTGCTTCGGTAAATCGTAATCGGAAGTGTATTGAGTGTTCATCGTTTCTTTCGAAATTGTTGGAAGCCAACGCATCGCCATTACGCCGCTTCCCTCGAAGCTGGATGGGGCGCCGGAAAACCATGCTTCTTGGCTTTGAAGGCAAGGGCAAGCGCAACCAGGAGGAAGCATAGGATCGCCCACGGAAACGAGCGCACTCCCCACGTTCCGAGCAGAACGCCTCCCGCGGAGCCACCACCAGCAATAGCCAGATTCCAGACCGTCGTATTCAGCGCTTGCGCCAGGTCAACGCCGTCCCGCGCTGCATCCGCCAATGCGGTTTGGAGCAGCGTCGCTGCACCCCCAAACGTGAAGCCCCACAGAGCAACCGCTGGGTACACCACAAGCGGCTGTGTGCCCCCAATCCCCAACGCAAGCGAGGCCAGAATGAAACCACCCAAGCTCAGCAAAACGAGCGTCCGTAACCATCGATCCACAAGCAGCCCGATTGCCCAGATTCCAAAAAGCGCCGCGATGCCGAAGCTTAGGAGCACTAAATCGACGTGAGCTCCGAGACCCGCAGGAGCCACAAAAGGAGCCACATACGTGTAGAGAATATTATGGGCGACCATCCAGAAGAAGATCACTGCCAGCACGGGGCGGATACCTGGAGTGATGAAGACCTGCTTAACCGAGAGTCGCTTCTCTTCGGCCTGTCCCGCAAAGTCCGGCACCTTCCAGAGAACCCAGACAACCAGTCCTAGCGCCAATGCAGACATGATGAGGAAAGTCGTACGCCAGCTAACAATGCTGCCGAGGAGCGATCCAGCCGGAACTCCCAGGGCCAGCGCAAGTGGTGTCCCCACCATCGCGACCGCCATTCCCCTCCCCTTCTGCTGTTCAGACACCATCAGCCGCGCATAACCAGGAATGATGCCCCAAGCTAGGCCAGCGGCGGCGCCTGCCAGAAAGCGCGCTCCAAGCGTCAAGGGGTAACTGGACGAGACGGCCGTGACAGTGTTAAAAAGCAGGAAACCACCAATTGCGAGAAGCAGCCGTGAACGCCGCCGCCACCCTTGCATGGCCGCCGTTAGCGGAATCGCCGCCAGGAGAGAGCCGATGGCATAAAGCGTAACTAGCTGACCTGTGAGAGCCGGAGAAACATGGAGTCCAGCACCGATTTGCGGCAGCAGCCCGGCCGGCATGGTCTCAGTCAAAATCGCGATAAACCCGGTGGTGGCAAGCGCCAGCAACCCGCCAACCGGCAAACGTTCAGACGAGCCTTCAACCGGCCCCGTTTGTTGCGGCAGTAGCATCGCGCTGCTCACAATCCACCGTCAGAAAAGCAAAAAGCGTCTCTGACCCACATTCTTTTCAAAGCTCAACCTCCGACCCAGTAGGATCGCTCAAATAAGTCGCTGATCCGCCGCTGCGGAAGGTAGCTGCTGTACCGAACGTATCTTCCATGAATTGCATGTAAACGATCTTTTCGTTCCTGACCTTCGCAAAGATGCAGAACGGGGATGTAATGGTTTTGCCCAGAGTATTCGACTGGTAAGTGAATCGACCGAAAACCGCGACTTTTCCCTCAGCCTCAATAGTGTCTTCAACATGAAAGCCTAGACTTTGCCAATATCGACCGACTCGGGTGTAGGTATCTACAATCGCTTGAGGCCCCATGGCCGTGCCCGTCCAAGGCATAATCTTCTTCAACTCAGCGTTTTCATAGTTGAGTGATACGTAAATCGCATCTGCCGCCACAAACTGGCTGACTACGGCTAGGTTCGTAGGCTCTTTCAAGAGCGCTTGGACAATCTCTGTTGATGTGAGCGACAATGTCTCTTCCTCTGTCTGGCCGGTTCAGAACGGCTTTCTGCTTCCTGACTGACTGATCTACAATATGACAGGGTTATGGGAGCAAAAGCAAATATAAAGACCAGTTGGTCCATAAAAGATGGAACTCCGGTCTCGGCTGGAGCGCGTGGCCGACCGCGCGAGTTCGACCGCACCGAAGGCCTTGTTCAAGCCATGCGCGTCTTCTGGTCACTCGGCTACGAGGCTACCTCGATGGCCGACCTCCGAAACGCACTGGGGATCAAGCAAGCCAGCCTTTATGCGGCGTACGGCAGCAAAGAAGAGTTATTTCGCGAAGCCGTTGCGCTCTATGGAGGAACCTCAGGCAATACCACTTCCCGCGCCCTCGCTGCTGACCTTTCAACTCGCGAGGCTATCCATGCCATGCTCCAAGATGCTGTCAATGTCTTCACCCAACCCGGTGCTCCGGGCGGCTGCCTTGTCGTTCTAGGCGCTATTAACTGCACGGTCGAAAACAAAGGCGTCGCCGACCACCTGTCTTCGTTACGACGTCAGACCCTGAAGAGTATTGGAGATCGTCTACGGCGCGGTCAGCGCGAAGGTGACGTGCCGAAGGACGCACCGGTCGCAGACATTGCAGCCTTTTATGCCACCGTGCTCCACGGCCTCTCCATCCAGGCAAGAGATGGCGGATCACGCAAGAGCCTCACACATGTGGTCAACTGTGCAATGGCCGCCTGGGATCAGATGATCAACCCGATATATTGACTACTCGATCAATAATATGTGATCATTGACTTGCTGCTGGAAGGAGCAGTGAGCCCCTTATGAACATAGGATTTATTGGAATTGGAAACATGGGCGCTGCGCTAGTGCCGAACCTGGTAAAGGCCGGCCACAGCGTGAGCGTGTGGAATCGGGATGCGAAAGCGGCGCATGCTCTCGAAGGCGTGACGGTTCTTCCCTCCCCGGTAGCTGCCTTCGAAAACGATGCGGTGATTACAATGCTGTCCGATGACAATGCGGTGCGC
>CALMAV010000165.1 GCA_937859895.1 uncultured Bryobacterales bacterium
GCCTTGAACACGCAGAAGCACGGCAAGCTCGAAAGCTATCACCTGATTAGTGAGCTGAAATCGAAAGCCATCGCGCTGTTCCCTGATGAGACTCAGCACGCCGAAGCGGGCAAAGTATTCGACGGCCTGAAAGAGCGCATCTTCCGCGACGAGATGCTCAAGGATCGCCGCCGCCCGGATGGTCGCGCCTTCGACGAAATTCGTCAGATTACCTGCGAAGTTGGAGTTCTGCCCCGCACACACGGCTCAGCAGTCTTCACTCGTGGTGAGACTCAGGCCTTGGTCACCACCACGCTCGGCACCAAGGACGATGTTCAGCGAATCGAACTGTTCGATCCCACCGAAACCTCCAAGCGGTTTATGTTGCATTATAACTTCCCGCCCTTCAGCGTCGGCGAAGTTGGCTTCATGCGTGGGCCGGGCCGTCGTGAAATCGGTCATGGTGCTTTAGCAGAGCGCGCTCTTATCTCTAAGATTCCGGATGAGAAGAGCTTCCCTTACACTCTGCGTGTGGTAAGCGACATCCTCGAGTCGAACGGCTCCAGCTCCATGGCTAGCGTCTGTGGCGGTACCCTCGCGCTCATGGATGCAGGCGTTCCTATGGCTGCTCCCGTTGCGGGCATTGCAATGGGGCTGGTGCTTGAGGGCGATCAGTACGCTGTCCTCACCGACATCGCCGGGGCTGAAGATCACTATGGCGACATGGACTTCAAAGTTGCCGGAACTACCAGCGGTATCACTGCCCTGCAGATGGATATCAAAGTTCAGAACGTGACCACCGCCATCATGGAAGAGGCTTTGGAGCAGGCCCGCCGTGGTCGCTTGCACATCCTGAACATCATGAACGAAGCGATCTCTACGCCTCGTACTCAGCTGTCGCAGTATGCTCCACGCATTTATACCACCCGCATTCCCACCGATAAGATCCGTGAACTGATTGGACCTGGCGGCAAGGTTATCAAGGGCATCATTGATCAGACCGGCGTCAAGATCGATGTGGCCGATGACGGTACAGTAAACATCTTCGCCTCTGACGGGACGTCGGCCGCCAAGGCGCTTCAGATGGTCAGCGACATCGCTGCTGTAGCCGAGATCAACAAGACGTACTTGGGCAAAGTCGTTCGTATTGCCGATTTCGGCGCGTTTGTTGAAATCTTCCCGGGCACCGATGGTCTTCTTCACATCTCCGAAATTTCGGAAAGCCGGATCCAGAATGTCCGTGACGAACTGAACGAAGGCGATCAGATTCTTGTAAAGGTCTTAGCTCTGGAAGGCAACAAAATCAAGCTTAGCCGTAAGGCCATCTTGAAAGAACAGCGCGAGAAACTGAAAGTCGGCGCGGAATCGTAAAGCTGTAGTCTTTCTAAGAGGCTTTCGGACAGCTGATGGATCGAGCCAGTCAAGGTGCCTGTATCTTGACTGGCTCGATTTGCGTAAACTCAGTCTATTAACTCCACCACGACTAGATGGGAACGCACTTCTTCACGAGCATCACTGCCGGCTATCTTCCGAAAGCGCGCGTTCTCGCAACCAGCATCCGTCAATATGCTCCTGGTTGCACAATTCATCTGCTGCTCAACGATGCCGTCCCAACGTGGTTCGACCTCGCATCTGAACCATTTGACCATCTCATCACGCTCGACCAATTACCGATTCCGAATCGCGAAGCCTGGATTTTTAGCCACGATCTTGTTGAGCTGAGCACGGCATCCAAGGGCTTTGCTCTTTGCCATATCCTGGATTTGCCCGACTGCGATCAAGTAGTCTATCTGGATCCGGATATCGTTGTCCTGTCTTCCCTCGAGAACCTGCTCCGAGAGTTTTCGTCGGCTTCTGTTCTGTTAACGCCCCATCTCACTGAACCGGAGAGACAAGCATCGGCCATTGCCGACAATGAGCTGTCTGCCCTGCAGCACGGAATATTTAACTTAGGGTTTCTCGGAGTCAGAAATTCGCCCGAAGGCCGCCGCTTCGCCCAGTGGTGGTCCGATCGTCTCCGGGATTTCTGCTTCGACGATAAATCGCGTGGCCTTTTCACCGATCAGCGTTGGGCTGACCTGATCCCTGGGTACTTCCCCGATCACAAGGTCCTGCGCAATCCTGGTTACAACGTCGCAACTTGGAACCTAACCAGTCGCCTTGTCACTGGTAACCGCGACGAGGGATTCCAGGTGAATGGCCAGCCACTGGTCTTCTACCACTTCTCCGGTCTGGATAGCGGTTCCCAAGCTGGCATGCTTGCTCGTTACGGCAGCCACATGCCGGCCCTGCAGTTGCTTCGGCAGTGGTACCTTGCTGAGTGCGATCGCCAGGGGCAGGCCGAGCTTTCCTCCGTGCCTTGGGTGTATAGCTTGTATAGTAACGGTCAGCTGATTCTCGATGCTCAGCGCCGGCTCTATCGCGAGACTCCGTCGCTCCCTGAGCTCTTCCCGCATCCGTTTCAAGCCGAGAGGGGTGCGCCATCTTTTCTCGATTGGTACAACCTGCATGTCGGCCTTGCCCCAGTTCTTTCATCAGCTCCCCCCCAAGAGCAACTGCCTGCTTACCGGATCTTCGTAGTTGCAGCCCCGGTTGATGTTCCGTATCTAAGTTCCACTATTGCCACCCTGCTTGCTGCAACCGAAAACCGCGCGCAGCTGTGGCTGGTAGCCAATCCCGATCTTCCGACTGGTCTCATCCCTCCTGACTTGCCCGTTATCTTTGTTGAGGCAGTGCGCTTTGAAGACTTGGCTGCCTCCATTCTGCGTGACTTTGCCGACCGTGATCTGATACTGATCCGCGCCGGTGCTGTTCCACCTCCGCAATGGGATCTCCGGCTTGCCTGGGCCGCAGTTCGCAACCCAAGTTGCCTTGCTGTTTCGCCGATTGATCGTCGGATTCTCGATGGACCCGGCACATTCGTTGACCTCAGCGCCGAAGAACTGGACCGGCTCTGTTACTGGTTCCGCGCCACCGGTGAGGTTAGTTCACCCTACCTCTCGGGTGACTGTTTGTACATTCGCGGAGCCGCTTTGCAAGACGTGCTGCCCGACGTTGAGCAGCGGCGCTTATCACTGCTGAGTGACCGCGCTCGTCCCCTGCGCTATCAGATTTTGGAGGCGCCCCACATCTGCGTCTCATTCGACTGTCCCCTGAACACTACCGCTCCTGCCCGGCCTGACCTGCAAGGTGATCGCTTTGCACGCTTGCGTGCCCAACTGGAGAACTACTCCGCTCATTCTTTACGCGCCCAACCTGAATCGATCACTCAGGCTCTGACTGGCCCGACGCTCCACATCATGCATAGCTGGGGCGGCGGCGTCGAACAGTGGCTCTCGCGCTTTGCCGAAGCCGACAGCGTCCGTGAAAATCTGGTACTCCGGTCGATTGGGCCCAGCGGCGAGTTCGGCCAGGAGCTGCGCCTGTTTCGATACGGCCGAAGCGAGCCGGTTCTGCTGCAATCCTGGACGCTGGCTCCTGCGATACGAGCCACTGCTCTGGCGCACCCTCAATATTGTGAGGTGCTTGCAACTATTGACAAGCAGTTCGGCGTCGAGCGAGTCATTGTCTCCTCGCTCATCGGGCACTCACTCGATTGTCTGTGCTTTAAGCCACGCCCTCTCGTTGTTTGTCACGACTACTACCCATTTTGTTCGGCAATCAATATCACCTTCGGAGAAACTTGCCGCTCTTGTGA
>CALMAV010000166.1:0-937 GCA_937859895.1 uncultured Bryobacterales bacterium
GCCTAGTGCCTCTCCTGGCTGGCGACCATGACGGCAAAGACAAACACAACAAAAAGCACGGCCACGAAGAAGACGAGCCCGGCGAAGATGAGGGTGAGCACGGAAGAGGCCAGCGCGAACACTACTTCCGACAAGGTGACGAAAGCTATCTGCAGGAGAACTATGGAGGCCGGCCTGACCTCCCACCAGGCCTCCGCAAGAAATACTACCGCACCGGTCAGCTTCCTCCGGGATGGGAGAAGCGCCTTCGTCCCTTTCCGCCCTCTGTAGTTGGACGACTTCCGCCCACGCCCCCGTACTACGATCGCGGTTATCTGGACGGATACGCCGTCGTCTACGACCGCCGCACCCGCGCCATTGTGGACCTGATCGACCTCTTCGCCTCGCCTAGCGGCCGTTGACTCAGCTCATCTCTACTGCTGGTCTAAGCCGTCGCCCCAGTCTTCTCGCTTAGCACCGTGACACCCGGCAACTCCAGGCCAGAGAAAAACTCCAGCGAAGCCCCGCCGCCCGTCGACACATGTGAAATCTGGTCTGACACGCCCGCGCTCTTGATTGCTTTCTCCGAATCGCCGCCGCCCACCACCGACACAGCCGACGAATTCGCTACCGCCTTGGCCAGTTCCACCGTGCCGTGATCAAAGGGAGGCATTTCAAAAATACCCATCGGCCCGTTCCAAATTACCGTCTTTGCCCCGGCAATCACCTCGGCAAACCGCGCCACCGTCTCCGGCCCAATATCCACTCCAATCTGGTCTTGGGCAATCTGCTTTACCACCTCCGAGGGCGCACCGGGCTTAATCTCGCGCACCACGACATGATCAGTGGGCAACAGAATCTTATCCCCAGTGGAGGCGAGAAGCTCTTTGGCCAGCTCGATCTTGTCTGCTTCCACCAGCGATTTGCCCGTTGTCTCGTTCTTGGCCCGCAAAAAGGT
>CALMAV010000166.1:947-4372 GCA_937859895.1 uncultured Bryobacterales bacterium
TCTACCACCTTGCTGAGGTTCTCGATAACCTCAATCTTGTCCGACACCTTTGCTCCGCCAAGCAGAGCCACACATGGGCGCTCCGGATTTTGCGTCACCTTGGTCAGCCACTCGATCTCGCGATCCATCAGGAAACCAGCCGCCCCCACCGGCAGGTACGACACCATGCCCACGGTGGAAGCATGCGCCCTATGCGCCGACCCGAATGCATCATTGATATATAGGTCCGCCAGCGAAGCCAGTTGCTTAGCAAACTCAGGGTCATTGGCCTCTTCTTCCGGATGGAATCGCAGATTTTCCAGCAGCAGCACCTCGCCAGGTTTTGGCTTCATCGCGCAGACCGCTTGCCCCACGCAGTCCGGCGCCATAGCTACCGGCTTGCCCAGCAACTCGCTTAGCCGCGCGGCAATAGGCGCTAAACTCATGGTGGGATTCGGCTTACCCTTAGGCCGGCCCAGGTGGCTGCCCAGAATCACCGCCGCGCAATGCTCAATCGCATATTGAATCGTAGGCAGCGAAGCCCGGATTCGCTTATCGCTGGTAATCTCTTTTCCGTCCGAACTCAGCGGTACATTGAAATCGACTCGGATAAAGAGCGTCTTATCTTTGAGGTCTAAATCGCGGATCGACATTTTAGCCATACAGTTATCTTAGGCAAGCCATCTGTTGACTCACTTCATTCCGTATGCCTGACACGTGTCAGGCACAGTCAACATCCCCCAAACTGCCGTACTACGAATAAGCTGTTGTATAAAATCCGAAAGTTCCTCTAAAGAAACTAACGATTTAAGCCGAATAGTACCTTAGGTGACGATAGAGCTGTGGTTAGGACTCACAATTGCATGAGATTTGAGAATGATGCCCAGTCCTGTCCACCCAGTAACGTTCGGTGTCCTGGCTATTCAAGTATGAGAGTACTAGCCCTGCTGGTTCACTTGAGGAAGAGTGGATGTCTACACAACTGATTCGCGTTCTCATTGCTGATTCGCAGCCGATCGTGCTCGAAGGCCTGCGCAGCGTCTTGAGTCAATACCCCCATATTCAGGTGGTAGGTGAAGCTCTGGACGGCGTTGAAGCAATTGATAAAGTCGTCCAATTGGAGCCCGATGTGGTGCTTCTGGACCTCCGCTTGCCTCGTGTTGACGGTCTAACGGTCCTACGCAGTGTACAGACCCGCGTCGCCCGGACCAAAGTACTCCTCTTTGCCACTGCAGAAAACAAGGATGACTTTGTGGAAGCCATGAAGCTGGGCTGCTCCGGCATTCTGCTGAAAGAAACCGCTACGGCGCTCATCGAAAAAAGCATCCAGCGAGTCTCTGCTGGTGAAATCTGGCTGGACTCTACAACTACCGCCGCTGTCATCAGGCACTTTGCCTCGCCTAAGGAATTTCCGGCCGCCCACTCTGCCGCCTCCACTTCCTCCAACGGCAAGCCGACCCGTGAGCGTGCTCAATTAAGCCAGCGCGAACGCGAAATCATCGTTCTCATTGCGCAAGGTTATAAAAACAAAGAGATTGCCGAAAAGATGTTTATCACCGAGCAGACAGTGAAGAATCATCTTCATAACGTCTTCGACAAGCTCGGCGTATCCGATCGTCTTGAACTGGCCCTGTACGCCATCCACAACAGCCTTCACGTAAAGGCCTGATTACGATTTCTCCGCAAGCAAAGCTGCTTTCCCAAGTAAGCCTCGCCTTCCCTGGGAACCGGATAACTCGGCTGTCGAGTCAGTAAGTACGAACATTTCGGCCGTCCGCAACATCTGCAGGGTTCGGCCTAGTAACGGTACACTGTCATTCGGTATTCCGATTCACGTGAAGCCACGCATTGAGTATGACTCTATGGACAAAACCGATACACCCGACATTGCCGACGCATCGACTCACGTTCCCAACCCAAAACCGAGACCGCTAGACGCAGATGCGGGCGGGAAAGATCTGCCAAAGACAAAAGACACACCCGCCACAGACCTGAGTGGTCCCACCGGAACGCATTCAGAGCCATAGCAACGCGTTTAATAATGCCCTAAACTGGGGATAGCACCCGCATCCCTATGGAAATTCACGACCTGGAAGCTCGCCAGGAACGCCAGCGCGCTCTTGAGGACGCCCTCTCTACCCGCATCCTTCTGCTCGACGGCGCAATGGGCACCATGCTCCAGGATCGCAACCTCACCGCAGCTGACTTTGGCGGCCCCGCGCTCGAAGGCTGCAATGAAAATCTTGTTCTTACCCGCCCCGATGTTATCCGCGATGTCCATCGTGCCTACTTCGAAGCTGGTTCCGACATTGTCGAAACCAACAGCTTCGGTGGCACAGAAGTTGTTCTTGCCGAGTACAATCTCCAAGCTCAAACCGACGAACTGAATCATGCGGCTGCCCGCCTAGCCCGCGAAGTGGCTGACGAGTTCACCACCCGCACTGGCCGGCCCCGCTTCGTCGCCGGTTCCATGGGCCCCACCACTAAGGCTTTATCAGTCAGCAGTGGCGGCTTTACTTTCCCGGACCTGGTTGCCAACTACTACCGCCAGGCAAAAGGCTTGCTCGCCGGTGGCGCCGACATTCTCCTGCTCGAAACCTGCAACGATACCCGCAACGTGAAGGCCGGTCTGCTCGCCATCGACCGCCTTGGCCGCGAGCTCCGTTATCCAATTCCTACCATGGTGTCCGGCACCGTAGAACCAACTGGTACCATGCTCGCGGGTCAAACTGCCGACGCCCTCTACACCTCCGTCTCCCACGCTAAGCTTCTTTCCATTGGTCTCAACTGCGCCACGGGCCCCGAGTTCATGACCGACCACCTGCGCACCCTGAATGAGCTCGCCACTACGCGCCTGTCCTGCTACCCCAATGCCGGTCTCCCGGATTCCGATACCGGCCAGTATCACGAGACCCCCGAATCCCTCGCCAGTCAGATGGAGCGTTTTGTTGCCCAGGGCTGGCTGAACATCGTCGGTGGCTGCTGCGGTACCCGGCCTGACCACATCCGCGCACTTGCCCAGATGGTTGATGGCAAGCCGCCGAGACCCGCCAAAGTTAACTCGCACCGCACCTACTTCTCGGGTATCGAAACCGTGGAAGCCGAGCTCAGCAACCGTCCACTCATCGTGGGCGAGCGCACCAATGTCATCGGCTCGCGCCTGTTTAAAAACTTGGTCGGGGAAGAGAAGTGGGAAGAGGCAACCGAGATTGCCCGCCGCCAAGTTCGCAATGGCGCCCAGGTAATCGACGTCTGCTTGCAAACCAGCGATCGCGACGAAGCCGCTGATATCCCGCCCTTCTACGAAAAGCTGATCCGCAAGATCAAAGCCCCGATCATGATCGACACCACCGACCCTAAGTCGGTTGAACTGTCGCTTACTTACTGTCAGGGCAAGAGCATTATCAACTCGGTCAACCTGGAGGATGGGGAAGAGAAATTCGAGC
>CALMAV010000167.1 GCA_937859895.1 uncultured Bryobacterales bacterium
TTGCCAGTCTCATCAGTGAGCCCGGCTTCCTTCCGTAGTTTTAGCACACTCAATAGAGGAGTGACAAGGTGAGTTTGCAAACCGCTCATTCTAATCAGCTTAACCTCTTAGCAAACGGGAGTATAACAATCAGCACTCAGGTTTTCTTCTTGGAGCTGCACTAGGTGAGACGGGGCACACGCAAGGATTCAAGCAAGAAAGCGGTACGGCTGGTGGAATCGGGTCGCGTGCTGGGCGTCTGGCAGCAATGCGTGCAACGCCTATCCGGAGACGCTGTTTGGTTCCCTGAAAGTGGAACGGCTGGGTGGGCGCAAGTCTGCAACTCTACGTCAAGCCAAAGATGAAGACTGGCTGTGCTGGTAGAACCACACACGACTGCACTCGACGCTGCACGGTGTCAGCCCGATGCAGTTTGGAAAAAGGCTGGCGGGGCAAGACGGTCTCCAGCCCAACCCCGTGCTATCAAACTGGCCCTTTGCCTCTTTCATCTGAAACTCCATTCAAGTCCTGCCGCATTTGGGTCAGCGCCCGTTTCAGGCTTGTCACTTCATCGCTTAACGGCAGGAACTCCAAGGCAATATAACCTGCATAACCGGTTTTTCCGATTGCCTTGTAGATGTCGTCCCATTTCATATCGCCGGTTCCCGGATCATGACGGCCAGGCTGGTCGGCTACGTGAAACACGACGACGTACGGTTCGGCTTCCACCACGGCCGGAATGGGATCGCCATGCTGCACGGCCTCGTGATAGATGTCGAACAACATGCGCAGGTGAGGATTGTCTACCTCTCTGACGCAGCGTAGCGATTCTCGCGCACTGGTCAGGAAGTAGCCTTTGTGGTTCACCTTGCTGTTCAGGTTCTCCAGAATCATGGTCACGTCGCCTTGGGCCGCAAGATCAGCGGCTAATTTGGCAGATTCCACCATGCTGGCGTACTGCGCATCGTGGCTCATGCCGGGCTGTTCGTTTCCGCTCATCAAGATGATCTGCGGGCAATTGAGCCGATGCGCCCAGTTGATTGAGCTCCGAACATCGGCCAGAAAACCTTCCCGGTGAGCCGGGTTCACCATGCTCACCGGACGGCGAGTCCAATCACGAGAGGCAAGCAAGGCGTCGAAACCCAGCCCGTATGACTGCACCAGTGTCCGGTAGCGCTTCGCCTGCTCTTCCGACCACCCCAGGTGTTCGGTGACCAGTTCCAGCGACTGCACCCCGGCCTCGGCTGCCACGGCAACCTGGTGTTCGAATGTGCCTTTGACCGTCCACAGCATGAGCGACGAGGTAACCCGTGCAGCTTTCGGCGGAGGAGTTCCGGCGGAGGCCGACGAGTTGGATTGAGGGCTCCCCAATATAGGAACCGCCAGACTGGAGGCGGCGCACGTACCGGACAGGGTCTGAAAGAAGGCTCTCCTGGTTTGCATCTCTTTTCACTCCTCCCGCGATCTGCATAATACCCTTCCGGGCAAAAAGGCGTTAGGCCCGAGCCAGAACAGCGCAATTCAAGAAGATCATTAACAGGTAATCCGGACCTATAAGACTGTTAATGGATGCCCTTTTTTATTCAAATGCAAGTCGGTTTCAGCGTATAGTGAGTATACGTGCGTGTGCGCCATAGGCGCGCCAAATAGCTCTATAAGCCGTTCACGACCTGCATTTACGCTTGGGCCAAAAGGGTAATTTGACTACCTCATTTAGTCTTTCCAGTCCTATTTCCGACCGTTATCTACTGCCACAAGAGATAGCGTTGATGGTGTTAGCAACTATTACCTCTATTGCCCTAGGCTGGTTCTTATTTCCCAAACTAGGAACGGCCGGAGCGTATGCTCCACTGCTATTCGCGGTCGGAGTTAACACGTGGATGGCAGGACTTTGGCCTTCTCTCCTCACGCAAGTAGTGACGGGCGGAACGATATTCCTGCTGTTAGCTCGTCCCTTCTCCGCGGCCATTGCGGCTAGTGATGTAGGCGCACTGCTGCTCTTTCTGCTAGTGGCAAAACTGTCTATGTTTCTGTTGTTGAGCCTCCGTTCGACAAGTCACCTGCGGCAATCGTCCCGACAGCTGGAAATGATCGCGCAGGCAACGCATGACAGCCTCTGGTATTGGGATTTGCGTACCGGTCATGTCTGGCGTGGCGGCAAGGTGGAGGAAATTTTTGGGTGTAAGGACGCCGAAACGGAACCGGAGATTCACTGGTGGCGAAGCCGGATCCATACCGCGGAAGAGCGCCGGGTTTGGGACGGCTTGCGCCGGGCCATTGATAATGGCGAGGATCATTGGGCTGACGAGTACCGGTTGCGCCGGGGCGATGGCACCTTCATTACAGTTGCTGACCATGCCCTGATTGTTCGTGATAAGCGAGGGCAGCCACTACGAGTCCTGGGTGGAATGGCGGACGTTTCGGCAGAGCGGCGAGCAGAAGAGCGGCTGATTTATAACGCCTTCCACGAGTCCTTAACCGGTATGCCGAATCGCGAACTGTTCCTGGACCGGCTGGAGCGCGCATTGAACGTGCGCACGGCCGGCACTACGACGACAGTTGCTGTCATTTTCCTGAATGTTGATCGCTTCAAGGTGATCAACGACAGTTTGGGACATCACGTTGGCGATCAACTACTGATTGCCTTGGGAGCTCGGATTTCGCGCTATCTACGGCAGGGCGACTTGGCTGCACGCTTTGGTGGTGATGAGTTCACCATCTTGCTGGATGGCGTCGAACGCAAGTCTGACGCGCTGCACATAGCCGACCGGATTCAGCAGGGCCTTACGTTGGCCTTCAGCTTGGATGGGCACTCGGTGTGCGTGAGCGCCAGTATGGGAATTGCGTTTGCCGGCGACATTGGCGCAGAAGAGTTGCTCCGCCATGCGGACCTGGCACTATACGAGGCCAAGCAGCAGGGCCGCGCGCGCTTTCACGTTTTCGAGCCGTCTATGGAGAAGCTTGTGCGAAATCAGTTTCAGGTCGAATCTGAGTTACGCCAGAGTTTTACGGACGGCTCCCTGCGTCTCTACTATCAGCCGATTGTTTCGCTGCAGAGCGGCGCTCTTAGCAGCTTTGAAGCGTTAGTGCGGTGGGAGCACCCGAAGCGCGGGACGCTGCTGCCGTCCGAAATTTTACCGGCTGCTGAGAGTGGAGGCTTTTCTGTGCAGCTCGGCCAGTGGGTAATGCGGACCGCTGCCGAACAAATACACGGCTGGCGGGAGGCGAAGGTAGCATCGCCGTCCCTAAGTGTGGCCTTTAACTTGTCGGGGGCCGACCTGGTAAGGCCAAGCCTAGTTGACGAAGTGAGGCATCTGCTGGCGGAAACCGGTTTGAGTGGTGAAGCTTTGGTGGTGGAAGTGACCGAAACCACCATCATGGAAAGCAGCATCGATACAGCTCGACGGCTTGGCCGGCTGCGCGACTTGGGGATTCAGGTAGCTTTAGATGATTTCGGTAAAGGCCATTCTTCATTAGGACGGCTTGAGGATTTTCCGATCAGCATTTTGAAGGTAGACAGCTCATTTGTCCGTCAGATTGGGCGGGGACGCCGCCACGTACTGGATGCCATTATGGCGCTTGCGCATGAGCTTCGCCTGGACGTGACCGTAGAAGGGGTCGAGACAGGGGAGCAGCTTCGCTACCTGCATGAGCGTGGCGCGGCCAAGGCACAAGGCCTGCTATTTTCGCCGGCAGTGCCATCCAAATGTGCAGCCGAACTACTGCTTCACAAGCCGCACTGGGAGTTAGAAACGCTGTTAGGACAGGTGCCGGAACTATCCACCAACCGGGCAGCCGGTTAAGAATACGATGGTGGGGACGGGCAGATTCGAACTGCCGGCCTGCCGCTTAGGAGGCGGCCGCTCTATCCATCTGAGCTACGTCCCCGTTACACAAGCAGTTTACCAACGCCGGAGCCCTTTTTGGGCAATATCGCGACGGTATTGCGCGCCTTCCATCTTGATTTTGCTGACGGCCGAATAGGCATTCTGCTGTGCCTGTTCCAGTGTCTCGCCCGCGGCAGTAATACCCAGCACCCGACCGCCAGCGCTGACTAACTGTCCGTCAGCAGACAGTTGCGTTCCCGCGTGGAAGACAACAGCACCGGCCCGTTCGGCTTCGGAAATGCCGGTAATAACACGCCCAGTGGCGGGCTTGTCGGGATAGCCTTCGGCGGCTATCACCACGCACACAGATGGATCAGCCCAGGCAGGTTCACCCATCGGGCTAGTCCCATTGGCGACAAGATCAAGCAGTTCGGCGAAATCGCCACGGTAGCTGACCATAAGAGACTGCGTCTCGGGGTCGCCTAACCGGACATTAAACTCCAGCACTTTGGGACCAGTTGCGGTCATCATCAGGCCTGCGTAGAGAAAGCCGGTGAATGGCGTGCCTTCCTTACGCATCTGCCCTAGAGCCGGCAGCATAATGCGGTCCATAATTTCATCATTTTGGGCAGAAGTCAGGATACGGTTATCGCAGTACGCTCCCATTCCGCCGGTATTTGGACCGTGGTCTCCGTCAATTAACCGCTTGTGATCCTGGGTCGGAGCGAACCGAAACAGCAGAGAGCCGTTGCTAAGCCCAATAAAGCTGACCTCTTCCCCTTCGAGGAACTCTTCTAGGACGAGAGCGGGACCTAGACGCTCCATAGCGCTCTCGGCCTCCCCTCGATTTTGCGCTATAACCACGCCCTTGCCGGCAGCAAGCCCGTCGGCTTTAATGACCAGGGGAAAAGAGAAGTCTTTCAGGTGGTGGACGGCTTCGGCCGTAGTGCCGGTCTGGACAGACCACGCAGTGGGGATGCCAGCTCGGTCAAAAAACTGCTTGGCAAAGATCTTGGAGCCCTCCAGGCGCGCTGCGGCTTGAGTCGGCCCGACAATTTTCAGGCCTCTCTGCCGGAATCGATCGACAATTCCATCTACAAGCGGCGCTTCCGGTCCGACAATGGTCAGATCGATTCGGTGGGCAGCGGCCAAGTCGGCATAAGCTGCTGTGGAGTCCGGCTGAGGGAGGCAGGTAGCAAGCTGGGCAATGCCGGGGTTCCCCGGGCAGGCTAGCAGTGCCGAGACTCGTGGCGACTGAGCTAGGCGCCAGGCTAAGGCGTGCTCGCGCCCACCTCCGCCGACAATCAGAATTCTCACCGAAGCCCTCCCTGCTCTTGTCGCCCGGCATTCCGGCGCAAAGAGACTAGAATAGCGAATGAACCCCGATGCAGATGAAGTATGACGTGATTGTGGTCGGTGGCGGGCACGCTGGGTGTGAAGCCGCCCGGGCATGCGGCCGATTAGGCCTGAAGACTGCCCTGGTGGCGATGAATATCGACATGATTGGCCAAATGTCGTGCAATCCGGCCATTGGCGGGATTGCTAAAGGCCATCTGGTGCGTGAAATCGACGCGCTTGGCGGGGTAATGGGCGAGCTGACCGATGCAGTGGGGATTCAGTTTCGGCTGCTCAACACGAGTCGGGGACCTGCGGTGTGGTCTCCCCGGGCACAGTGCGACAAGAAGCAGTATCGGATTCGCATGCGGGAGTGGCTCGACCGTGAGCCGAATCTGCGCATTCTGCAGGGCGAGGTGGGCGAGCTTCTCTTTACCGAGCTTGCGATGAGCCAGCCCGGACGGCGCATGCGTGGGGTCAGGCTGCGGGATGGACGCGACTTGCTCGCGCAGGCCGTTGTGATTACAACCGGCACGTTTCTGAATGGGCTGGCGCATATCGGAGAGCAGAAGAATGCCTGTGGACGCAACGGTGAGGCGCCCTCTAACACGCTAGGGGGGCAACTGCGGAGCCTCGGGCTGCAGTGGACCCGCTTGAAGACCGGCACCCCGCCACGGCTGGATGCGCGAACAATCGAATGGAGTGCGTTTGAAGAGCAGCCTGGGGATGCGCGACCGACTCCGTTTTCATTTTTAACAAGGTCAATCGACCGGGAACAGATCAAATGCCACCTGGCGTACACGACTGCGGAGACGCATCGGATCTTGGCAGAGAGCGTGGCGCGATCTCCTCTATAT
>CALMAV010000168.1:0-6636 GCA_937859895.1 uncultured Bryobacterales bacterium
AACGCCGTAAGGACTGCAGGTCTTCAAGAGTAGGAGCTCCTAAGCTTCTACTCTTTCGAGAAAGGAAAGTATGGATCTAAAGCAATATTTCCGGAAGTTGCGTGAGACTGAGAGCGGTTTAGCCGATCCGTATCCGATAGTTATTAGCCTTGAAACCGCGGATGGTGGAAAAGGCGACGTGATCAGCGAAGTCTCGCGGGCAGTCGCGGCCAAGCTAATTGTTGAAAACCGAGCTGTCCTGGCCACAGAGGAACAAAGGGCGAGCTATTTCCAAGATCAGGATCTGGCTAAGAAGGCCGCCGAGAAGGTTGAATTAGCTCGTCGAGTTCAGGTCGCCATCATCGCTGATCCAGAGTTACAAACTTCAGTAAGTCATCGGCGAGCTTCTCAACCGGGAGGCACAAAGTAGAAACCGTTATGGCTTTGTTTACGGACTCGGGGATTGTTGGGCTGGATGATCTAACTCAGTTTGAGAGCGGTCTAGTACAGGTTTCATCTACGCACGGTATTGACATAAATACCAAAATCAAGCTCGCACTTGATGAAATTGGCGCTAAGGTATTGCTATTCCTACTGCGCGCTGGTCGGTCGGACCACCAGTGGAGTAGCAGGGCCAAACTCGGGTTAACAAACGTCGTCGTCACACCGGCACTGTACAAATGGATCTGTAGTGACGCACTTGCAAAAACCTTTGCTGAAGCGTACAACGTGCAACTGAATACTCGGTTCCAGGGTAAGTGGACCGAGTATCAGAAGCAAGCCGATGCTGCAAGTGAAATCGTTTTTGCATCAGGTATCGGTGTGGTCTTCGACCCGCTTGCACGACCGGCTATGCCGACCTTGCAGACAAGTCAAGGAACTCTGCGCGCACAGTCGGTGTTTGTACAGACCGCTTGGACTGGCATCTTAGGTCAGGAGAGTGCCCCCAGTCCAATTAACGGCGTAAACCTGACCGGCTTTACCGGCCTGGAAGTAACAATGTCCGAGCCACACGCAGACAATCCGCAAAAGGCAATTGGATGGAGTGTGTACGCCAGTAACAGCCAACAAGGGTTGACACGACAGAATTTGGACCCCATTCCATTCGGTAGCTCCTGGACTGTTCCTGCCACTGGTCTGATTAGTGGACTTACCTCTCTGGGTGGACAGTTACCGTCGTACTTTGTGCCAGCAAACCGGCGCTGGCTGAGGGGTTGAAATGCTTCCCATGACGTTATCTGCGGCCGCCAAACTTGCTGATATTCTGATTAGCAACTCAGCGTTCGAAAACACACTTGCTTCAATAGCGAGCAGCAACGGTGTAGCAATTCCTGGAATCGGAGCACGTAACATCTTGCTGAGCTCTGTTCCATCCGACATAGGAGATTTGGCTGAACAGTACACTTACCCGCGTATAGCTGTTTACTGTTCTAGTTTCGAGAATTCTCACCTTGAGAAGTTCAGTTCGATATCTGGGGCAGCGTCGGTGGTTGCTGAAATATGGAGTAGCGGCAACTTTGTTTCAGACCCGAATTCCTGGATCCACTTCTATATCGAAGCCTTCACAAGCCTGATCCAGGCAAACATAGGCGACTGGGGAGACGGCATCTGGTATCCCGGGACATTTGAGGTTCAGATCCAACCACCAAAGAGAGGGGGGTTCGGCTTTCTACAAATGGCGCGTATTCAATGTCATTTGTTGGTGGGCCGGAACTGACGTCCTATGGCATCCTACATCTCTTCGAACCGAAACCGCTTCTACGTTTCGCTGGAACAAGCTTATGGGCAGGCGGCGCCGATAAGCTCAACTAACCGATTCCCAGGTACTCGACTGCAGCTTCGGCAAACTCACGAGACCATAAGACGCCTGGATAAGACAGGCACTCGCACTCTGCAGGCTCAACTCTTCACTGGACGCAATCAAACAATATTTGAAGTGAGTAGTTATTTAGCTCCGTGGGGTGGCGGCAGCGCTCCTGCTTATGGACCCTTCTTCCACGCCGCTTGCGGGGCAACTCCAATTATCTGGCCAGGTGTCCCTATCGCGTCTAGAGTAGGTCAGCTGGAGTTTGTGACTTCTGTTGTCCACAACCTTACCGCGGGATGTGCAATCTCCTGGTCAGGCGAAATACGGTTTGTAAGCTCCGTTCTGAACCCATATACGTTTCTGATCAATGCACCGTTTACTGCCGCAATTCAGGGTGGAGACTTGCTCGGTCCTTCGATCACCTACAAACTGGCAGGAAATTTACCGAGTCTGACTCTGTATGACTACTGGGATGCTCAAAACTCATTCAATAGAGTGATTCCCGGTGCTGCTGTGAATTCCCTGCATATTGCCATAAACGGTGATTACCACGATTTTACTTTCTCCGGTGCAGCTTCCGACATCGTAGATAGCCGAAGTTTTAGCCCCGGCGCATTTGGAATGACTGCTTTCCCCGGCGAACCGGCTATATCGCAGTTTGATACCACCGGCGTGCCTGGACATCTTGGGCAGGCATGGTTAGGAGTTAATCCGACTCAGCTTTATACATTGACCGGCGCCGACCTTCGCCTGGTGAACAATCTTGACCTGAGGCGGAATGAATTTGGACTGGCTAATCCAACCGCAGTTGTACCCGGTGAGCGAGATGTAACATATGGATTCACCTTACTCGCTGAGGACGATCAGCAGACTACTTCCCTTTACGATGCGGGGCGCAGGCGAAGCCCAATTCCCGCCATGCTTCAGCTCGGGACACAACAGGGTCAACTTATGGGGATCTATCTTCCACAGGTGGTTCCAGTCATGCCTCAATACGATGATTCGCAACCACGCTTGCAGTGGGAGTTCAACAATAACCGCGTTCAGGGAGGAGTCGATGATGAATTGTCTATTGCCTTCGCGTGAGTTTCGATATCAAAGTCTATCTTGGCATAAGAGCCAGATGTTCCCCGATGTCTCTTTCGCAGTCAGAAAGATGTCACTTGCGGATCGAATACAGCTTACAAATCAACTTAAAGATCTGATCAGCAAGAACGAGTTCCTTCGAGCGGGTGACCTCCAGGAGCAGTCAGAGGCAGCAGTGGCTGATCTTCTCACGAAGCGTCTATACGTGGAGTGGGGCCTAGTGGAGCTAAGAGGCTTGCGTATTGATCAATGTGCCGCTACCCCTGAAATGCTACTGCATAAAGGCCCGGAACTGCTGACTGATGAGATCGTTGGCGTGATCCGAAATTCATTGGAACTGACCGAGCAAGAAAGAAAAAACTTCTAGTCGCATTCCATTTTCAGTTTTCATCCGCGATCGCGTGGAACTGCGATAGTTGCCGATCAACCGGCCTGGCTACCAAACGTCGGTGTGCTTGGCTCCCTGCTGCTGCCTTCGAGCCTGCGACCGGCAGTAAAGCGATCTGGGCAAGAAAGGACATCGCCACCTTCCAATGTCCGAAATCAATCATCTCGAACGAGAGTTCGAATTACTTAGAGCAGTTTCGTATTTGGAAGCAGTTTGGCGGCGGGGTTCCCTGGCACTTAGAGGCCAAGGCTGCCGACGCAGTGTTGACGTTGGAAGAAGCACATAGATTGGAGATCGAAGATGTCAGTAAACAAGCGATTTCACAAAACGGCCAAAACTTCTAAAGCTAACACTATTGGCTTGTCCAGTCAGTTCAACTTACAACCTCCTCCGACCGCAACAGCGTCTCGCCTCCGCCGTCCGTCCGTAGCACAGGATCTCCATAAGTTAGCTCTTGGGGGTTTTTCTTTAGGGGATCAACGGAGCTTCGGAGCACCAACGGACTCCGGAACGGCAAAGGCCGCAAACTCGACCGGGGGTGACTGGAATCGGCTGATTCAGAAAACAATTACAAACGGATCGTCTCAGATTCTTGGGGGTGGACTGCTCGGCTCCGGCCTTTCGTCTCTATTTTCGGCAGTTTTCCACCTTTTTAGAGGAGGCTCTCAGAATCACGCTCCAGTGCTGCAGCGATTCTCGCTGCCCCAAGCGGAACAGCGAACCATCGACACTGCGCAGAACTCTGTCCCTAGGGAAAGGGCATCGAGCAGCAACTACACCCTGACCAACCTGCCTCCCGCAGAAGCTGGGCCTGCGAGCGCTATCAATGGGCAAGCAGCAGTTGTGAGAGCTGTCAGGAATGCACTTCTTACCTCAAGTTCATTGAACGACATCGTCGGAGAACTATGATGCCGATTTTTCCAACGCTCAACTCCGGCGCTGTTTGTCAATATCCAACGGTCTTTGGAAGCAGTGTTTCTGTTCAGATCCTGCAATTCGTGGACGGCTCTGATCAGAGGTTTTCTTTGCAGACAGGAGTCCGGCGACGCTGGCAAATTAAATTGGACTTGCTGACGACCTCCGAAGGATCGACAATCGAGCAATTCTTCGTCTCTCAGGCCGGCACCTTCTCCGCATTTGAATTCCCCGATCCAATTAGCGGCAAGCTGATACCGAATTGTAGATTCGACAGTCCTGTCCTGGAAAGGGAGCTTACTGGTCTGGACACCGAATCACTTTCCTTATGGATCATCGAAACGCATGGATAACATTGTCTTCCCACAATTAAGTACTGGATCTGTCTCACACTATCCCCTTCGGAAACAACGTAGGCTGCGAAGCATCACTAATGTCCTTCCGGATGGCAGGCTCATATTGTTCCAAGACGTGGGCTCATCGTTACTACAGTGGATGCTGAACTTTGCGGGTCTCAGCCTTCAAGATGCCTATCTGCTGCAAGCTCACTTTGAGGTGTGTTCAGGACCATTGCATCCGTTCATATTCCCTGACCCAAGTGACAATTTACTATCGTGGAGCTCAGACTTGTCAAATTCTGCCTGGCAGCGCTCCAGCTCCATTCACGTCGGAACACAAGTCTCAGATCCGCTTGGAACTTCAACGGCTTTTGCAACAACCAATACTAGCCAAGCACCTCAGGAGTTCTTGCAAACCATTCCAGTTCCGGCGTACTACTTTCAATGTTTCTCTTTCTACGTCAGGAGCTCACACGAGACTAGCATTCAGATTATTCGGCGCGGGGCTACCGCCCAAGACAGCGTGACTGTAGCAGTTTCCGCAGCGTGGACGCGTCACTACATTGCGGGATCACTGGCAGATGGCGCGCTCTCAACTACGTTCGGGTTTAGCGTTCGTCCGGGAGATCAGGTTGAGATCTTTGGGCCACAAGTAGAAATCCAGAAGTTTCCGTCCACCTACGTATCAACGACAGCAGCGAGTGGGCTGCACACCAATGCATTCTTTTCAGATCAGCAACTCAATGTAATTGCTCAAGCTCCGAATGCCTTTGCTGCAACGGTAAATATTCAAGCCTATCTCTAATACGATGTCACTCATCAACAAAGCTAAAGAACAACGTCAAACTGACACGCCCCTTCTGTTTCTTGAGTGTGTATTGCCTTCTGGTGACGTCGAGCGCTGGAGCACTCACCAAGTTTCACTCAATGGGCAGACATATCAATCTCGGGTTCTGAAACACGATCTCTTTGACCTCCAGCTGTCTGCGGAAGACGCCATGGATGGCATAAGTCAAATCTCGGTCACACTAGCCAATGCCGATTCGATGCTTTCGGAACTGAATGCAGAGATTGGTTTTAAAGGGGCGCAACTCACCGTTTACTTTGCTTTCGCTGACTTGGCTAGTTCTCAGGTTACGACAGAGACGAGTCTTCTGTTCAAAGGTGTCGCGGGTGATCCTGACGAAGTTACTGAGCAAATACTGTCTCTTAGCTTTGTGAACAAATTGTGTTTACAGCGTATCCCAATTCCGGATGTAAGAATTCAGAGGTCATGCGGCTGGTCATTTCCCGCATCGCTGAATCAGCGCATAGAAGCACGGGACGGCGGAGTTGATGGTCGAATCTCACGGTATTTTCGGTGCGGCTATTCAGCGGATCTCGCAAGCGGCGTCGGGAATTTAGTTGCTGGTGAGGTCTATACTACTTGCGGTAAAACTCGGGCCGACTGTGAAGCACGGGGTATGTTCCACCAGGATGCGGCAGGCAACCTTACCAGCCGCTTCGGAGGTCTGCAGTTCGTTCCCTCCGCAATCGCTGTCCGAACGTCAGGAGATAAGTCTACCCATATCTCTCCTCTGCTGAATAACGTTGCAAGGTATAACGATCCAGTCCCCATTGTTTATGGAACTGGGTGGCTCAAAGCGCCTATCAGCTTCTCACGCAATGATGGCAATTTAACTCATCTTGAAGTGGTTCTCGGTTTGGGTCCCATTACAGGCGTTCTCAAGGTTGTTGTGAACGACATCGAGATCCCGCAAGCCGTGAGCGGGCAAGATATGACAGCGACCGGTTGGTACTCCTTAGTGAGTATAGGCTCGCGAACCGGCGCTTTCAATGCGGACTTCCTGGATGAACGTGGTTTACCGCTGGGCGACCCGCATGGAAGTATTGCCTCCATCTCGGTGATAGTTCCAAACCGGGATAGCAGTGGGACCACCCTACCGAATATCGAAGTCTTGTTACAGGGCAATCAGGTCGCGACGTACGACTCTGCTCTGGGCATGACAGTACAGTATTCCAGTAATCCAGCTTGGGTGATCCTCGACATCTTGAAACGAGCTGGCTGGCTGGCGTCCGAACTCAACCTCGCCTCGTTTGTTAATGCTGCAGCTTTCTGCAGC
>CALMAV010000168.1:6646-12123 GCA_937859895.1 uncultured Bryobacterales bacterium
CCTGATCGCCACGAATGATCTGAATGGCAACTCGATTCAGGTGCCTCGATCCGAGTGCAACCTGGTTATAACGAAGCGGCAGAGCGCGGCTAGTCTGATCCGCGGAGTACGAGTAGCATCCAGCCTAATGCTCCGCTATGGCGTCAACGGATTCCTGGAAGTCTTACCCGAGGCGTCCCTTGCTCAGCAACAGCCCAAACTGCCGGACGGAGGAAATAGTAGTCAGCCACTTAATGGGGGTTGGCCGGCCTATGAATTCAGCGATAACTCATCTGCCTTTTCCGGGATTATTAGGAACCCTGATGGAAGCTCATCATTGAGGCTGACTTCAAGAACGGTCGCAGAGACCTCCAATCGATTGAGTGTCGAGTTTCAGGATGCGGCAAACGAGTATCAACAGGATAGTCTCTCTGTTGTTGATTCTGGAGATGTAGATCTAATCGGGTATGAGATCAGCAGTCAGTCCACGGCGCTTGGAATCTCTAACTATAATCAAGCAACGCGTGTCTTACTCAGGCAGCTGGATAAGTTGACCAAAGGTAACTTGTTTATACAGTTTCGAACAAGCTTTAAGGCCTTTCGCGTTCGACCAGGAGATCTTATTGCAATTACTTACTTAAAGGAGGGTTTCAACCGCTTTCCCTTCCGGGTATTAAAGCTTTCTCCCTCGCTAAACTACCAAACGGTCGAAGTATTTGCTCAGATCCACAACGATGAGTGGTACAGTGACGACCCAGCCATCCTCATGGGAGCCGGACGACAACCAGGATCACAGACATCGATCCCGCGCCCGCTGATCGGCCTTGTTGAGCGACTAGACCAAAATGGGAAGTTCGAAACCTTCGATTTCTCAGTTGCTGAGGAGATCTCGGCATCCACAGACGGAACAGCCTTAGATAGACTTACTATCGGGTTTGCACAGCCCACCAAGCCCAGCACCAAGTCTAAGAGCGTTCCCTTAGTCAGTCTCTCTCCGGAGATCGAAGACCTAAACGGGAACTTAGTCGGCGGCGATAACTACTATTACGCGATCACATCAACAGGAGGTGACGGGGTCGAGGGGCCGCTGTCGTTTACTGTTTCGGCTTCGATACCGGCAGGAACCAATACGAATATGGTCGCAATCGGCGGGATCAGCTTGCCTTCCGATACACTCGCCATTAACTTATACCGGGGAGCTTCTCCTCAATTGGTATACCGCATTCTCAGCCGAGATCCCGCTCCATCTGTGACCGACGTCGGACTGGTAAATCAGCCGGCTGGCCCGCCTGACCCGAACTTTGATCATGCAAACTTCTTCTATCGTTACGAGTACGCCGGACCTTTTATCACCACATTGTCAACAACGAATTCTATTATTTGCCAAGATATGGGTGCAACAGCGTCGGCGTTTTCAAACCTGGTGGTCAGGATTATCGAAGGTGCTGGAAAGGGACAGGAACGTGCCATCCAAAACAATACCGAGAGCTGCATCACCATCAACGGATCTTGGTCTATTTCCCCGGACACGTCCAGCGCGTTTGTTATTTGTGAGGCAGCTTGGCACTTTGCTGCCGTCACGAATCTAAGTCCGGCGCAGTTTGAAGTTCCATATAGGTCAGGAACAGTGATTCAGATCTCAGGGCGGGCAGCAAACGCCCATAACCAGGAGGTCTCGGCTGACCTTTGCCCAGTAACGCGGTTCGCCCTTGGACAGGGAAAGCCCGATGCGGGATTACCACCAACTCCAAACTTCAATCTAGATGCGCCTGGGGCTGGGTTTTTAACTTTGTCCCAGGTAGGCTTTTCAGGTACTTTCAATGTTGCTTCCATCACAGGAGGCACCCTGAGGCTGTATGTCTGGAATGAACTGAATACACCAAGTCCGGTTTCTACTGTAGTGGCAATGGATGAAAACCAGACCGAAATGCTCGGGAGCGCTAAGCTTCATTGCTCGGTTGGAGACGTCCTGCAAATTGGGGCAGAATTGATCTTTGTAAGTTCTGTAAACACGACCGCTGGTAGCTGCTCACTGGTGAGAGGCGTTCTCGGCTCACTTCCGTTGCCACATCCGTCCGGAACGCCCATCCTTCAGCTAAATAGCTCAATCATTACGACATCATTTGCCTCCAATTTCTTTTCAAACCGAGCGTCGGTTGACTTCATTCACCCTTTTCAGTTGCCTGACGCTCGAGTGGCGGCAGCAGAGTTTTTCGTTACTAATGCTTTCGGTGACAGCCTTACTAATACCCAGTGCTACACCGGAACCTCAGACCAGGGCTTGCGCACTCTTTCAGGTGGGCAGTTGACCATTCAATTGAGTGGGTACGTTCACAATCAGATTGATGCTACGCCGGCAACAGTTATTGAGAGATCTCATGCCACAAGAGACATCAGAGCATCCGTGTCGCAACCGGCGTGCGGATATATCATGACCGTCGAAGTTTTCCAAAACCAAAACGCTTATTGCCAGTTACAAGTTCCACCGGGACAGACAATTTCTAACATCGTGAGCGGAGCAAATCTTCCTCCTCTTGTTGAGGGCTCAAGGATTACAACTAATTTGTCACTGACTCCGGAACTGATGAGTTCAGGATCTGCTTCTCCCGGAAAAGACCTGACTGTAACAATCCGATTCTGACTTAGAAAACAGGCCTGTGTGTAAGCTAGTCGGGATGCTGTTCAGATAGCAATGACAAAGTTAGGCATCCTCTCCGACACGCATGGTCTGCTTAGGCCTGAAGTCTTACATCTGCTAAGCAGCGTCAATCTCATCATCCATGCAGGTGACATCGGCTCTGACGAAGTGTTAAGAAAACTGAAGGAGATTGCTCCAGTCACTGCGGTCAAAGGTAACGTAGACACTGGACGATGGGCGTCGAATCTTCCCGAGTACGCCGGGGTCCAAATCAACGGACTTCGAGCTCTGGTCACGCACAAAGTTACCGAAGTAGACCAATACGCAAGAAGCTATCCGGCAGACGTGGTTATCTTCGGGCACTCTCACAGGCCTTTGCTCACAACCTCCGCTGGACAGATCCGCATCAATCCGGGCAGTGCAGGTAGGAAGCGGTTTAGCCTTCCTGTAAGTCTTGTGCTCGTCGACCTCTCTTCCGGTTCTTTCTCGCCGACCTTCGTAGATCTGGAAACCGGTCAGCTGCTCGTTCCCCACAGAGAGGATCGCGGCGCTTCTTCTATCATGACCCGGTGATACACTCGATTGTGCAGAAGCGGATTCTCGGCGTAATCCCAGCCCGTTTTGCCTCCTCACGCTTTCCCGGTAAAGCACTCGCGCTCATCGGTGGTAGACCCATGATCCAGCACGTTTGGGAAAGAACCAGAAGAGCTCGTTATCTAAGCGAGGTTTTGATAGCCACGGATGACGACCGCATTGCCTCCTGTGTTCGGTCCTTTGGTGGGAAAGTCTGTTTAACGAGTGGGGAACATTTATCAGGGACTGATAGAGTGGCAGAAATTGCTTGGTCCAACATTGCCAACCTCTATGTCAATATCCAGGGAGATGAGCCACTCATTGATCCTGATGCAATCGATGCAGCCATTCTCTCCGTCGATAGTGATGACGATGTAGTGATGGGAACGCTCAAGAAGCGGATTACCGATCCGGCTGAGATTGCAGATCCTAACGTCGTCAAAGTGGTGACCAACTTGGCCGGAGACGCTATCTACTTCTCTCGTAGTTCAATACCTTTTGACCGCAACCCTCGAAGTGGTCAGCCTGTTTTCTATAAGCATGTCGGTCTCTATGTGTATCGTCGGGATTTTCTGCTACGCTTCTCCGATCTCCCGGTCGGTCCTTTGGAGGCCTCCGAACGATTAGAACAATTGCGGGCACTCGAAAACGGATTTCGTATTCGAGTAGGGCTAACTGAGTATGAATCTTTCGGAGTCGATGTACCGGCTGATCTCAATCGAGTTAACCAATTGTTTGCCCTGGAGAGTTTCCGGTGAGATACCACTTCTAGTGTTCTTAGTGTCGTAGGAGTTAGATGGCGAAGTACATTTTTGTAACTGGCGGAGTTGTTTCATCCTTAGGTAAGGGCATCGCTGCAGCCTCTATTGGCTGCTTGCTTGAAAGCCGCGGGTTACGGGTAACACTACAGAAATTTGACCCTTACCTTAATATCGATCCCGGGACTATGAGTCCTTTTCAGCACGGCGAAGTCTACGTGACAGACGATGGAGCTGAAACTGACCTTGACCTGGGACACTACGAGCGTTTTACTCACGCCGACCTGACTCAGAGCAATAATCTTACCTCCGGCCGTATCTACGAAAACATAATTACCCGAGAGCGTCGCGGAGATTACTTAGGTAAAACAGTTCAGGTCATCCCTCACGTTACTAATGAGATCAAGGCTGCATGCCGTAAAGTTGCAGCAAACGTAGATGTCGCAATCGTTGAGATTGGCGGAACTATAGGCGACATAGAGTCCCTCCCTTTTGTGGAGGCAATCCGGCAAATGCGGCATGAAGAAGGTCGTGAAAACACCCTTTTTGTTCATCTAACGCTGGTTCCCTGGATTGCCGCAGCCCAGGAACTCAAGACTAAACCAACACAACATAGTGTTAAGGAACTGCGCGCCATCGGCATCCAGCCGGACATTCTTCTGTGCCGTTCCGAGCGTTCTCTACCTGCGGACTTAAAAGAAAAAATCGCCTTGTTCTGTGACGTTGATGTAACAAGTGTTATTACCGCAAAAGACGTGGACTCCGTGTACGAGATTCCGCTTGTCTTTGCTGAACAGCGAGTAGATGAAAGTATTCTTCGTCTGCTGAATATTGCTGCCGGCGTGCGAAATTTGACAAAGTGGACCGACATGCTGAACCGCATGCACCATCCCCATCAGGAAATCCATATCGGATTAGTAGGCAAGTATGTCGAATACGAGGATTCGTACAAGAGCTTGAAAGAAGCGTTATTGCATGCTGGCATTGCTCATCAAACTCGCGTGAACATTGAATGGATTGAATCGGAGCAGATGGAATGGCCGTCTTGCAGGAACTACCTGCGGCGCTTCGATGGAATTTTAGTTCCGGGCGGCTTTGGCAAGCGTGGCATTGGTGGTATGTTGAACGCAATTCGGTGTGCTCGCGAAGATAAGATTCCGTACTTCGGAATCTGCCTGGGAATGCAAACAATGGTTATTGAGTTTGCACGGAACGTGTGCGGTCTCGCCGATGCTGACTCCACAGAGTTCAATCCCGCGACGGCTCATCGGGTCATCTATAAACTGCGGGAGCTGAAGGGCGTCGATGAACTGGGCGGCACCATGCGGCTTGGCGCGTACCAGTGTCAGCTAACCCCTGGAAGCTTTGCGCATGAGTCTTACAACTCACTCGAGATTAAGGAACGGCATCGGCATCGCTATGAGTTCAATCGCGAGTTCGAAAGTATTTTGACCGAGCGTGGCCTACGGCTTACTGGCCGGTCTGAGGACTCGGTCTATGTTGAAATTTGCGAGTATCCGGATCATCCT
>CALMAV010000169.1:0-5268 GCA_937859895.1 uncultured Bryobacterales bacterium
GGTCGTAGACTTCCGGCGTATTCCAGCTGGGGTTCCGAAACTCAAAGACGCAGCGCCGATACCGAGGAAGGATGGCGAGGAAAGCAGCCAGACGATCCCAATCGAGTTCCCAATTGGGTGGCAGCTGAAATAAGATGGGACCGAGTTTGGGCTCGAGCACATCAATCCCTTCGAAGAAACGATTCAATCCATCCTGCGCATTCCTGAGTTTCTTCATATGGGTCAGGAAGCGGCTGCCTTTGAGGGCAAAGTGGAAGTGGGGTGGAGTGGATTCGCGCCACGCTGCAAGGCTGCTCTCAGCCGGGAGTTGGTAGAACGTATTATTGAGTTCGACCGTATCGAAGTGCTGGATATAGTGCGCCAACATGCGGGCAGCGGGCAGACGCGGAGGATAGAAGTTCCCCACCCAGTGCTTGTAGTGCCAGCCCGATGTTCCAATCCAGATTTTGCCCACTCTTCATAGTGACTTTACAGTGCGAGCCGATTGACCCGGGCAGAGTCCCCCTCGCCGGGGAGGAACGGAATCGCGGTCGCGGCTGTGCTTGGCAATAGCCCGTCACCCTCTTAAAGGCTGTGCTAAAGGCACTATCGGATTCGTAGCAGAGTGACCGAGCAATGACCGAAAGCGAGTCCCCGGAGCTAACCAATCTGTCTCCGGCCACTAGCATTCGCCAGTGTGTCAGGTACTCCATGGGGGATTTCCCAACCGTCTCTTTGAACTTCACTGCAAAGCCAGTTCGCGACATGCCGGCTCGCTGCGCCAGGGAGTGTAAAATCCATTGATGCGCGGGGTACTGATGCATCGCGGCTATTGCTACGCGCATCCGTCTATCAGCAAGCGCAAACAGCCATTCAACGCCGACTTTGGCTCCATCCACTAAGTGCACCCGCAATGCCTGGACTAAGAGCAGGGTAGCGAGTTGTTGTGCAACCAAGTATGGGGAGGCTCGACGAGTGTCGGCAGCAACGCCATTCAGCTTGCAGTCGCTGCTGGCTACGAGGTCATCATAATGGCATCTTCCGCGAACTTCGACTACGTCAAGAAGCTCGGCGCGAGTCAGGGTTTTGAACTACCACAGCAAGACCGTCGTGCAAGAGGTGATCGGCGACCTGAAGGGTAAGACGATTGCCGGTGCACTTGCCATCGGAGCGACGTCAGCGGAGGCTTGTTTAGAGATCGTCGGTGCGTGCAAGGGCGTAAGTTCGTCTCCATGGGTACTTTCCCCATCTCTTTCCAGAGACGGAAAGCGGACTCTGGTTTTGGTCTCCAGCCTCTCCAGTCGATCCCCGAGCTTTTGGCGTTTAACGTTTCGAGAATGTTCAAGTCTTGGATAGACGCATCCCCTCGAACATCATCTTCGGTACCACTCTCATGGACAACGAGGTCGGCCCGATGATCTATGTGGAGTTTCTGCCTAAGGCGCTCGCGAAGCCCGTACTTTGCTGCCCCGGAGCCGTATGTCGTTGGAACGGGTCTCGATTCCATACAAGCCGGGTTCCACGTCCAAATGGAGGGCATGTCCGCCAAGAACTTGGTTGTGTCTTTGTGATCTTGAATCTTGTGATTTACTTAAGTCGCGTTGTCATTCGGGAAGTTCAATCGCGTTGAACGAACTCCCCAAAATGTGGCGGCTCTTTCTTACGAGGCTTATTGTTCGAGTCCGAATTCCTGAGATAATTAAGACATGCTGACCGACCTCGTGCAGATTGAGCGTCACGGGGAGAAGAACCGTGTCGAGAATGGTAAGTTCCGGGCATGGCTGCGACGGCGTAACTATCCTGAGCAGCGGCTGAAGGCTATTGCGCAGGAAGTAGAAGATAAGATCGACTGCACTGCTTGCGCTAACTGCTGCCGCGTTGCGACTACCAAAGTCAACGACCGTGATGTCGAGCGCCTGTCCAAATTTATTGGCGTTCGGACTCACGAGTTTCTGCGCGATTACACGGTGGAGAGTCCTGAAGAGGGACGTATCCTGCGTCGAAACGAGAATGGCTGCGTGTTTCTGGAGGGCAATCTCTGCTCGGTGTACGATGCGCGGCCGCAGACGTGCGAACTCTTTCCTCATCTAGTGAAAGGCAACGGCTCCTTCATCAGTCGCATGTGGGACATGCCGGACCGGGCTGTGTATTGCCCTATTGTGTACAACTCGTTGCAGTTGTTTAAGGCGGCCACCGGATTTCAGAAGTGATTGTTGCGGTTGTTTTTTGCCTGCTTGTTCTGCTGGTAACCGTAGCATTCGCTGCCTATCAGTGGTCGGAAGCGCGGCGCTGGAAGAGTGAAGCAATGCAAGGCCGGGCGGGGGAGCAGCATATCCGGACGGAACTGGAAGCGGCGCGGCGGTTCGCCCTGGAAAGTGAAGCGGAAAGCCGGCGCATACAGGATGTAGCCGATGTGCAGATCCGGGTGCTGACTGAAACCAAACTTCAGTTAGAAGAGAAGTTTCGCGGGCTCGCCAACGATGCGCTTCACAGTAACAGCCAGTTATTCCTGGATCGCAGCCGCGATCAGATGCAGCACTTAATTGAACCGGTTCATCAGAGTCTGAAGCGCTTCGAAGAACAGGTGCAAGCCATCGAGAAGTCTCGAGTGGGCGCTTATTCCGACATCACAGCGCAGGTACAGACACTCACTCACTTACAGGAGCGGGTTCGCCTCTCTACTGAACAACTGAAGACAGCGCTGCGTTCGCCTACTCAGCGCGGACGTTGGGGCGAGATGCAGCTGCGCCGCGTGGTCGAACTGGCCGGCATGTTGGAATACTGCGATTTCGCCGAGCAGAAAACCCTATTTGGCGAGACCAATCTGCGCCCGGACTTGACCGTTCGACTGCCGAATCAGTGTCAGGTGATTGTGGATGCTAAAGTCTCGCTGGAAGCTTACTTAAGAGCCGTTGAGTGCCACGACGACGGTGAACGCGCAAAGCTGCTGGCTGACCATGCGCGCCAGGTTCGCACCCACGTCAAGAGCCTTGGCGAGAAGGCTTACTGGGAGCGGCTACAGCCCTGCTCTCCCGAGTTCGTGATTGCCTTTTTGCCACTAGAATCGCTTTTTAGCGCAGCCTTGGAGGCCGACCCCACGCTGCTCGATTTCGGGGTGGAAAAGAAGGTTTTGCTGGCGACGCCTCTGACGCTCATCTCTCTACTGCTGACCATCTCGCACGGCTGGCGACAGCAGGCGCTCGCTGAAAACGTAGATAAGATTCGAGAGACCGGGCTGGAGCTCTACAAGCGTTTAAGCACGATGCACGGGCACTTTTCGAAACTGGGCGATGCAATCGAAAAGACCGTGACCACTTACAACGACACGGTCGGTTCGTTGGAGAAGAACGTCTTGTCCTCCGCGCGGAAATTTCAAGAGCTGCGGCCCGCGATGGCGGAAGTGCTACCGGGGAGCGAACCTGTCGAAGGCAGTACGAGACGTCTCGACGCATCCAAGTGGCGGCTGCTTGAAGCGGCTGACGGCAACTGACCGTGCTCCGCTTAAAATAGAGAAGCATGCCGGAGTTCCCTGCACAATATTCGGTCGGCCCGATCCCGATCGCGCCCGCTACGGTGCTGGCGCCCATGGCAGGCGTTACCGATACTGTCTTTCGACGGCTGATCCGGAATCAGGGTGGCTGCGGATTGCTCATGACCGAGTTCACCAGCTCGCACGGCGTTATCAGTAACGCTGCCGTTCGGCCGAACACCCGCACATTTCGCTATCTTTACTTCCAGGAAGAAGAACATCCGATCACTTGCCAGCTCTTCGGCTCCGATCCGAAGGTGATGGCCGAGGCCGCGCGAGTCTGCGAGGATCGTGGCTTCGATATTGTCGACATCAACTTCGGCTGCCCCGTGAACAAGGTTGTCAAATGTAACGGTGGCTCTGGCCTGCTACGCGATCTGCCACTTGTCGAAGCAATTCTGCGTGAAGTCAAGGCAGCCATCAGCATTCCCTTAACGTGCAAGTTTCGAGCGGGCTGGAGTGATCAAAGTCTGGTTGCGGTACAGATGGGAAAGCTGGCTGAAGATTGCGGTTTGTCGGCAGTGGCTCTGCATCCCCGCACTCGCGAGCAAGGCTATAGCGGGCGCGCCGACTGGACGCGCATTGCTGAAGTGAAAGCAGCCGTGAAGATTCCGGTAATCGGTAATGGCGATATCGAAACGCCGGAAGATGCCGTGCGCATGGTTCGGGAAACGGGATGCGATGCGGTGATGATTGGGCGTGCCGCCTCCTACAATCCGTGGATCTTTCGCCAACTGGCTGAGTATGTAGCAACCGGTTCCTACGTCGTGCCGCCGGAGCGTGATCGTTACCGAATGATGAAGGTTTACTACCTAATGCTGCAGGACTATGGCGCAGCCGATGCTGTTGGCCGCATGAAGCAGTTTGCCACTTACTTTACTCATGGAGTGCGTAACGGCTCGAAGCTCCGTACAGACGTCTACCGTGCTACCAGCGTAGGCCAGATCTTGGAAACGGTGGACCAGTTCTTCAGCGGAGAGCTGGCAGAAGTCGCTTGAAGCAAGTCCAGCTGATTACCGACGGTGCGTGCCTGGGCAATCCCGGCAAAGGCGGGTGGGCCTGCATCCTGCGCTTCGGTGAATTTAAGCGGGAGATGTTTGGGTTCGAATCGCAAACGACCAACAATCGCATGGAATTAACTGCGGCGATCGAAGGCTTGAAGCGGCTGAAGGAAAGCTGCGCAGTCGAAATTGTCACCGATTCCGAGTACGTCAAGAATGGCATTACGACATGGATTCACGGCTGGAAGAAGAATGGCTGGCGGCGGGCCGACAAGAAGCCGGTGGTCAACCAGGATCTTTGGATAGAACTCGACCGGCTCGTAGCGACCCATAAAGCCCAGTGGACCTGGACTAAGGGTCATGCGTCCCATGCCGATAATAATCGTTGTGATGAACTGGCCACGGAGGCAGCGCGCAATCAGATCACCAGCGAGGTGGGGCAGAGTAAGGCATGAAGGAGGGCCGGCGGATCTGCCTGTTTGGCGGCACGTTCGATCCGATTCATAAGGCTCATTTGCAGATCGCCGAGGAAGCTCAGAAGCGCTTCGACCTTCAGCAAATTGTGTTAGTCCCCGCGGCCAATCCTCCGCACAAAGACTCAGGAGGCCTGGCCCAATACGAAGACCGATTTGCGATGGTCCAGTTGGCGTGCGTACCGTATCCGGCGTTCCTCCCCTCTCGGTTGGAAGAAGGCAAAGAGCGCAGCTATACGGTGGACACGCTGGAGGCGATGCGAGAGCAGATGCCCGAGGCAGAACT
>CALMAV010000169.1:5278-11616 GCA_937859895.1 uncultured Bryobacterales bacterium
CGAGAAAATGGCTCCCGACGATGATCTCTACTTTCTAATTGGCGCTGACGCTTTCGACGATCTGCAGACATGGAAGCGCTGGCAGGAAGTTGTTGAGATGACTAAGTTCATCGTAGCGACGCGGCCGGGTGAGACGTATCAAGTCGCTGCTGGGGCTTGCGTTCTGCCCATGGATGGGTTGCAATTGCCCGTCGCAAGCACCGATATTCGCGCAAGACTTGCCGCTGGTCAGGCTACGCCCGAACTGCCCGGCTCCGTGCGCGAGTATATCGACGCACATGGGCTCTATGGAGCAACGGATCGGGCCAGCCAAATCAAAAAGTAGCTTGTCTTACATAGGGAGACTTGGGCTCTATTTGCGACACCATTGTTACAATTTGGTTTCACGACCACATGGAAGCTGTAGCATTGACCAAGGCCCAACCAAAAACGACTACACCGGTAGCCCGACGGGAAATGCGACTCAAGGAAGGTCGAAAACGACGCGAAGCGTTAAGCCGCAAGCAGCTGTCTCAGGTACACTCCCGCACCCGCCAGTTTAATCCCATCGATCAGCTTCTAGAGCATGATGCAGGGCGCATCAAAAGACTGCTTCCCTTGAAGTATGCCCGGATGGCTGTCTCGCCCTTCGCTTTTTTTCGAGGCTCGGTTGCAATTATGGCTGCTGATTTGGCGGCTGAACCACATACGGAGATCAATGTCCAACTCTGTGGCGATGCACATGTGCAGAATATGGGTTCATTCGAAGCTCCGGATGGGCGTGTGGTCTTCGACATCAACGACTTTGACGAGACAATTTCCGGCCCTTGGGAGTGGGACGTGAAGCGGATGGCCGCAAGCCTGGTGCTGGCTGGGTTCGAATCGAACCATGGAAGGTCGACCTGTACGCGCGCCGTACAAGCTTTTGCGGCTAGTTACTGCAAACTGCTGGAGGATCTCGCTGAGGAATCAGTCCTAGTCGCAGCCCGTTACCAAATTCGCCGGATTAAGAAATCGCAACCGGTTCTGGCGGCTCTGAACCAAGCTGAGCGGGCAAACCCCGCGGATCTTCTCAAAAGGTATACAACCAAAGGGAAAGACGGAAGATACTCTTTCGAAAAGATTGCTGATTTACTGTGGCGCGTTGTTGGTAGAGAAAAGGCCGGAGTGATAGCGTCGCTGGAACCATATCGGAATCAATTGGCGCCTGAGCGTTTACACCTGTTCGACTTCTACCAAATTGAGGACGTCGCGTTTAAGGTGGTCGGAACAGGAAGTGTCGGGTTACGAGACTATGTAGTGCTGCTCTTTGGCAACGGTGACCAGGATCCGCTGTTTTTGCAGATCAAGCAGGAAGTGCAATCAGCGTATGCGCCTTACTTAAGAAGTTGCAGCAACTCCAGGTGCCATCAGGGTCAGCGAGTAGCGGAAGGGCAGCTGAAGATCCAGCCACTTTCAGATTTGATGCTTGGGTGGACGGACTGGGAAGGGCACCACTATTTGGTCCGGCAGCTGAACGATCATAAAGGAAAAGTAGATCTGGAACAGCTGAAAGAAGATGGGCTAGGCGCTTTGGCATCGGTAGCAGGCGAGTTGCTAGCTCGCGGTCATGCCCGATCAGGAGACGCCTTAAAGATTAAGGGATATATGGGTGGGCCAGAAAAGATAATAGATGCGCTGGTAGCCTATGGGCTTGAGTACGCCGGCCAAGCTCAAGCAGATTACGAGCAGTTTCAGAAAGCCATTCGGGAAGGGAAGATCCGGGTCGCTGCCTGAGCTTAGACCCGGACTTAATAAAACCTTACTGTTTAGCAGTCACACAGAATTCGTCGAACGCACTGGAAAGAATCTGGGCGATTTCCGGTGCCTGGCGAGACTCAATCTGGTGCCGGTGAAGCATAAACAGGGGCTTGCCATTGCGAAACAAAGCCATTGAGGGCGACGAGGGCGGAAGTCCAGCGAGCAATTCGCGAAGGTGAGCCACCGCCTCCACATCAGCTCCTGCGAATACCGTTCCGACAGCATCTGGCTTGTGTTCATTAGCAAGGGCCATTCCAACAGCCGGGCGTGCCTTACCTGCTGCACATCCACAAACTGAATTCACGATCATTAGAACATTGCCGCTATTCGGTCCCAGTAGCCGATCGACATCGGCCGGGGTGCGGGTTTCCACGACTCCGTATTGAGTCAGGTCTGCCCGCATAGGGGCAATCAGTGGTTCAGGATATCTCATAATTTTCTCTCCGTTCGGGTTAGGCGCCGGCTCGCCCGTTCTGGACTTTCGGGGTAGCCAAATAGCCGACGATCTTATCTTTGCTGACCGAGTTCACGACAATCTCGTCCGGTTGCCGAGCTTTCAGCGTGTAGAACTGAATGGGTTCGTTCAGCGTACGGTCTCTCTTCTCCACAACCTTATCGTCGGCTGTGATTGCGATAGTAAAGCGGTTCCGCTTAGGATCAGCCTTCTTCAATTGGACCATGACGTCGCCGACCCGGGTCGGGGTCTTCTCTTTGGTGATAGTGAATTCGGCATAGTTGCGTTCACCAAGCTCACGTAGGGCCTGCAACTCTTTCCCGTTTGTCGCAATCAGGCTCGAGTGGCTGTCGAGTTCACCACGGGCACTCTTTAGGCCCGAAACCGTCTGATCCAGAGTAGTCTTCACAGTGCCCACATCGGTCGAAACGCTGGCAATTTGAGTCGTCGCCGTATCAGCAGTCTGTTTCACTGCTGCAATTGCCTGCTGCTGCTGCGCCTGTTCTTCAGTCACTTTGGCCTGCAAGCTGTCGACCTGGCGCTGGGCGTCAACCTTCGCCTGACCTACGGCGCGTTCGGCTGCCCGACGGGACTGAGCCAGCTGCGTTTGCAAAGCTTCGACGCGCTTGGAGGAGCGCTGGACGGCGGCAGAGGAATCCAAGCGCATCTGAGCGATAGAGCCGTTAATTTCCTGGGTTAGCTTGGCCATTTCTCCGCGGCTATCAGCTCGAGCATGTTCGAGTTGTACGTAGAGGAAAATGTTAGAAGCAGCCAGCAAGAGGAGGACAACCACTAGGAGTGGTGTTCTCCAGTTCGGGCCGGCGGGAGACGGAATGATGTAGGTGGGCTGTGATGCGGTGCTCATGAGGGCTCTTTGTAGCGAAGGACGTGCCTACTTACTATTATGTTTCAGATCGCCCCGGAGTTGCAGTAACGGCAGCTACTCGGTCGCAATAAACAATGTTTGCTAAACGCTTTTTACAACATGAGTTGCTCGATAGTGCTACGCCGGAAGAGGCGCGACCAAACCTCCAGGACTTAATTCGCATCAACCGAAACTTCGGAGGCCACTCGGCTATCCGAAAAACACTGGCTCAAGTGATTCAACGTGAAAGCGCATTTACGCTGTTGGATGTGGGAGCGGCATCTGGCGACACGGCGCGCGTGATCCAAGCTGAGTACCCCAAAGCAGCAGTGATGAACCTGGACTACAACCTAACCAACCTCCGCGACGCCCCGATGCCGAAAGTGATCTCCGACGCGTTTAGGCTGCCCTTCGCCCCAGCCACTTTCGACTATGTCTTATGCTCATCGTTCCTCCACCACTTTTCAGATAGCCAGATATCTGAGCTTCTGCGGAGTTTCTACGCCATCGCCAGAAAGGCGCTTTTTGTTTGCGATCTGGAGCGCAACATACTGCCTTACCTGTTTCTCCCAGCGACCAAGCCGCTTTTCAAATGGGGCAGATTAACGGTTCACGACGGCCTGATCTCCGTCCGGGCAGCTTTGCGAAAAGATGAATTGCTGGAGCTGAGTCGCCGAGCCGGCATTGCCGGAACACAGGTGACCGTCTATCGCCCTGCATTTCGGCTTGCAATGATAGCGCGAAAGTAGGTATTTGCAGGTGGGCAACTTGGAGGAAAGAAGCCCACCTCGTGACAAGCCTGCTCCTTGAGCTTAGGCTGAGGTGAGAAAACCTAGCTGCTTACTGATGCGCGATTGACCACAGTGTCCAATGGGAGCGACTCTGCCCGCCACTTGACTTGGTTTGGTTCGCCGACCACCAGAGAGAAGCCAAGTACTCCCAATAAGAGAACCACTCCCGCGATCATAAAAGCGACGATGAATGAGTGGAACTGGTGAAGAGCAAGCCCGGTCACCCAAGGTGCAATCACGCCGGCAAAGTTACCTAGGCAGTTCTCGAAGCCAGTCCACTTACCCGCAGCTTCCGGTCCAGCAAGGGTTTGAGTGAAAGCCCAGTGGTTCGATGAGAACCCGCCCATGCAAATGCTGGCAAGCGCAAACAACATGTTCGACACCCAGTTTTGGTGTACCAACACTGCAGGCACCATAAACAGGCAACAGCCGGCAAGCCCTGCTGAAACAAACGTCTGGCGGACACGCCCCGCGTGGAAACCGCGCCTAACCAGCGCATCGGCAGCCAAGCCGAACAGCATGGAAGCAATTGAAACCGACCAGAAGGGAAGGGACGCGATCCAGGCCAGTTCATCCTTCGAGTAGTGGCGATCATTCTCGAAGTAGTACGGCAACCAGGTAAGGAAAAAGTACCAGGTGTAGTTAGCCCCGAACAAGCCAAGAATCGTGCCCCAGACTTTCCGCTCCGTGATGAGACGCCTGTACGAGGGTGACCACTGGGACGCTTCCAGGATTTTGCGATAAGGCAGTCGTGGCACAATCAGGCACCAAGGCAGAAGCCACAGCAGGCTAGCGCCGCCAATGATCAGGAACATAGGCCGCCAGGAGAGCATCTGGATCATCTTGACTCCGAGCAACACCCCAAGAGCGGGACCGATCTTAGACCCGCAATCGATTAGCGCGTTGGCAGTGCCGCGTAGGCTCTCCGGGAAGCTGGTTGCGATGATCTTCGAATAAGCGGGATAAGCGATTGATTCTCCCGCCCCGAGTATGAGTCGCAAGAAGAAGAAGCCAGTGAAGGAAGTCGCCAGGCCCGTCAGCCCGGTAGCGGCGGACCAGAGGAGAAACCCAGCGGCGTAGACCCAATTCACATTCCAGCGATCAATCAACTTCCCGGCTATGAGCTGACAAATCGAGTAGGTCCAAAAGAATGCACCTAGTAAGCCACCAAGGCTGCCGGCACCGAAGTGCAAATCGTCCTGTATGCTCTTGGCAGCCACGCCAAGATTGCCGCGATCAACATAGTTAATGCAAACGGAAATGACGAGCAGGCTGAGCGCAACCCACTGTAAGCGTTGCGGGCGCGGTTCTTCAATTGCCATTCCAGGGAAACTGTATCAGACCTAGTGGAGATAAAACAGGCTGAGACGTGGAACTTTGGAGCGTTCCAGTAGCGCGTTATCCAGATAGCGACGTTCCAGCGTGGCAAGCTGGTCGGCACTCATCTTGCTGCGATACGGCTTTAGTTCAGCGGCCAGGGTTTGACGAAGTTCAAAGAGCTGCTCCTCGGTTTGGTTGGCGCGCAGGATGGCGACTATTTTTTCCTCGAATGCCGTGAGGCGCTGTTCCAATTGCTCCAAATCTCGAACGTGAGTTTCCGCTTGGGCAGCTAGCTGTTCCAACGCAGAAGCTACCTCGGCCAAGGACGGTTCCGGGCGGTCGCGCAAACTTTGGGCGGCCTGCGTTAGATGTGTGGCAATCTGGCTTGGTTCGAAAAGCGGATCGCCGGTGGCGTCTATTGCAGCAGCACGCGCGGACGGCGTTCGTCCCGCTGCCTCCATTACGGCCTGTGCGCAGTAGGCCAGCGAGTTCACCAACTGGCGCTTCTGCTTGCGGCTCCGCCACTTGTCGAATGCCTCGTCAATGCCTTTCAGAACCGCTTCAAGCGGAACGCCCGCGGTTCGCCAGCTGTCGATCAACGCCCAATCGAGAGGTGAGAGTAGGAACAGCCCTGTTCCCCGCGCCCGCTGAAAGCGCTCCTCTACCTCGGTGAAGTAGTTGAAGTAGTTGGTCGGCCAGTCTTCTTCAGGCTGATCAGACAACCGGACGAACTCCGCCGGAGGCAATGCGCTCGAGCTTGCCGGAGCTTGTACGGAGCAGCAGGAATCCATGATCGTCAAGACCGGCCGTCCATCCGCGAGCTCCGGTGTCTTCTAAAACCACTTCTCGATTCAGAGCGTAACTGGACTTTTGAGCAAAAGCGTCGCGGATGCCTAGCGGCCCGGCGGCGACCAGCATCTGGCAGTTGCGATCGAGCGCTTGCAGCAGTTCAATAACAACAGCTTCACGCGAGACAGGTGCCCCGGTAGCCAAAGCCAGCGAAGTGGCGGGTGTGCGAAGGTTCGGATCAAACGATTGCTGATTGACGTTGATCCCAATACCGGCAACAATGCAGCTCGAAACAAGATGCGGCAGGATACCGGCCACCTTCCGTTCGTCAACTAGAACG
>CALMAV010000170.1:0-2977 GCA_937859895.1 uncultured Bryobacterales bacterium
GATCCGCACTTTGAGTGGAAGAGCGAGTGCCCGGCCAGTCACAAGGTGAAGTGGGACAGCACGATCCTGTACGAGACACACGTACGCGGCTTCACAATGCGCAACCCACTGGTTCCCGAGCACCTCCGCGGCACCTACGCCGGCCTGGCGGGCAAAGAGGTTGTCAAATACATCAAGTCACTCGGCGTCACGTCCGTTGAGCTGTTACCGATTCATACCTTCATCAACGATAGTTTGTTACTCGATAAAGGGCTTACTAATTATTGGGGTTACAACACGATTGGGTTTTTTGCTCCCGACCCTCGCTACGCTTTCAAACGAAATGACAGCCTGCGCGAGTTCAAGGAGATGGTTGCCTCCTTCCATGATGCAGGCCTGGAAGTGATACTCGACGTGGTTTATAACCACACGGCAGAAGGCAACGAAAAAGGCCCGACGCTTTCTTTCAAAGGTATAGACAACGCGAGCTACTACCGGCTACTTCCTGAAACTCCCCGCTACTACATCAACGATACCGGCACAGGTAATACGGTTAACCTCAGCCATCCGCGGGTAATGCAAATGGTTACCGACAGCCTTCGCTACTGGGTAGAGCAGACAGGGGTGGATGGCTTTCGATTCGATCTGGGGACCATTCTGGCTCGTGAGCCGAACGGCTTCGACAATCAAAGTGGCTTCCTGAAAGCCTGCAGCCAAGACCCGGTGCTGACACGCGTAAAGCTGATTGCCGAGCCTTGGGATTGTGGTCCGGGCGGCTATCAGGTGGGCGCCTTCCCGCCAGGTTGGGCTGAGTGGAACGATAAGTTCCGTGATACGGTCCGGGACTGGTGGCGAGGTTCCGCGCTACCGGCTGCTTTGACGCAGCGTATGTGTGCGTCCGGTGATTTGTTCAACTACCAAGGTCGGCGTCCCTGGTCGTCAGTAAACTTCATCACCGCTCACGACGGTTTCACCCTAAATGATATTGTGACTTACAACGAAAAGCACAATGAGGCGAATGCTGAAAAGAACCAGGACGGCACTTCGGATAATCGCTCCTGGAATTGCGGAGTCGAAGGCCCGACAAACGATCCGGAAATCAACCGATTGCGGGAACGGCAAATGCGCAACATGCTGGCCACATTGCTGCTTTCTCAAGGTACGCCGATGTTGCTTGCCGGTGATGAGTTCGGACGAACACAGAGTGGAAACAACAATGCCTACTGTCAAGACAATCAAATCAGTTGGTTGGATTGGAATGTCACTGAGAAAGGAAAAGGCCTTACTAGCTTCGTAAAGAAGCTGACAACTTTACGCCATCGATATCCGATTCTGAGCCGGAATCTCTTCCTGAATGGGAAGTTTGTCGAAGAACTCGGTGTCAAGGACGTTACCTGGATTAACGCTAACGGCTCTGAGATGCAGGACGAGCATTGGGGCGATGGCGACATGAAGTGTTTCGGCATGCTGCTAGATGGGCGCGCTCAATCATCCGGTATTCGGCAAAGAGGCAAAGAAGCTACGTTGCTTCTTGTCATTAACGGCCACTCTGATTTGGTTGTGTTTACCATGCCTGAGTGCACGGGTGGTACAGAGTGGGCTATTCTAATCGACACCAATATTGAAGGCGAGAAGCTAACTGAAACGTTTGAGTTTGGCAGTACCTACCAAGTAACTGCGCGATCGTTTCTCGTGTTTGCCCTGGACGCTGTACCTACTACGTAATTGTTGGGAAGGGAGCTAAGCTAGACTGTAAGCTTTCATGTTTTCTCCAGCAAGCTTGGAATCCGATAGTACCGGGTTCCAAGCGTTCGACTATTCTTCACTTTGCGAGAAGTTAGGTGCTTTGTTAGCAGGCGAGACTGACTTTGTCGCGAATGCAGCTAATACGGCTTCGTTATTGTTTGCGTCACTTCCCCACATTAACTGGGTCGGCTTTTATCGTGCTGTGGGCGAAGAACTAATTCTGGGTCCGTTCCAGGGCAAGCCTGCCTGCACTCGCATTCAAATTGGCAGGGGCGTTTGCGGGACGGCGGCGCTTACCGGTGAGACCGTCGTGGTGCCAAACGTTTACCAATTTCCTGGACATATTGCTTGCGACAACGCTTCACAGTCGGAGATCGTTGTTCCTCTCCTGAATTGGGGCAGGCTGCTCGGTGTCCTTGACATTGATAGCCCGTCACTCCAGCGATTTTCAGAGGACGATCGGGAGGGTCTCGAATGCATAGCATCCGTGTTCGTCTCCTCGGTTATCACGGACGATCTGCCCGACTTCAACAGCGAAGCTCACCGGGCTGACTAGCTTTTTCTACACTGAAGGTTGGCAGCCTCATCCACTTACTCCTCAGCTCTCTACTGCGCTAACTGTGGCACTACGCTCGGGCCCACTGCTCTGGTCTGCCCCAAGTGCCGCCGCTTCACCCATGCTCGTGAGTTGGACGAACTTGCTCAGCAAGCACGCCAGGCGAGTGCGCTTGGGCAACTGACATCCGCCCGAAGTTTCTGGGCTTCGGCTCTCTCTTTTCTACCGCCCGAGTCGAATGAATACCGTTCGGTGCAGCGGGAGATTCAAAAGCTAGACGTCCGGTTGCGGCCCAAGACCCAGGGAGAATGGACCAAGCGCCTCGGTCCCTTCGGGATCGGTCTTGCAGCGCTTGCCAAGTACAAGACCGTTGCCTTCATCCTGCTGACCAAAGCCAAATTTCTGCTGAGCATTCTGGCCTTCCTCGGAGTTTACTGGGCTTTGTATGGCTGGTGGTTTGCCTTGGGGTTAACGGCGTCTATCTTCATGCATGAGATGGGGCACTATGTGGTGGTTAAGCGGTTCGGCTTTGCGGCCGAATTGCCTATGTTTCTGCCCGGATTCGGTGCTTACGTCAAGTGGAATGGTGGCAACGCTGATCCGGGTGTGCGGGCTCAGATCTCGCTGGCCGGGCCGCTCTTTGGATTTATCTCCGGCCTGCTTGCTTACGGTTTATATCTAACAACAGGGCAGGGC